>JBOGFO010000468.1:0-6636 GCA_050743445.1 Acidimicrobiia bacterium | reverse complement strand
TCTCCGGCGTGCCGGCCGCCATCAGGGTGAGGGCGTCGGGCCCGACGTCGAGGATCTTGGCCTCGAAGATGGAGGCCAGCTCGGTGACCTGCCCCCGGAACTCGGCCCCCACCCGGACGGTGGCCAGCATCAGCTCGCGCTCGACCGCCTCGCCCGAGGTCAGCTCGCGGACGTCGACCACGTTGATGAGCTTCTCCGTCTGGTGCACGACCTGCTCGATGGGCGCCGACTCGGCGTCGACCACGATCGTCATGCGGGAGAAGCGGTCGTCGTCGGTGGGACTCACGGCCAGGGAGAAGATGTTGAACCCCCGGCGGGAGAACAGTCCGGCCACCCGGGACAGCACGCCGGCCTTGTTCTCCATCAGGACGATGAGGATGTGATGGGTGACGCCCGAGGGACGCGGTGTGTCCATCTCAGTACCCCCCTTCACCCTCGGCCGGTCCGAGGATGATGTCGTCGTTGGATCCGCCGGCGGGGACCATGGGATACACCTTCTCCCGGTAGTCGACCCGGAAGTCGATGACCACGGGACGGTCGTCGATGTTGTTGGCCTTCTCGATGGCGGGCGCCACCTCTTCGGGAGACTCCACCCGCAGGCCCACGCAGCCCATCGCCTCGGCCCACTTCACGTAGTCGGGGAGGTCGGGCGAGAGGTACACCTCGCTGTAGCGCTCCTTGTAGAACAGCTCCTGCCACTGGCGGACCATGCCCAGGTACGCGTTGTTGAGGATGGCCACCTTGATGGGGATCCGCTCGGCGGACGCCGTCACCAGTTCCTGGGCCGTCATCTGGAAGCACCCGTCGCCGTCGATCGCCCACACCATCCGGTCGGGCTTGCCCACCTTGGCGCCGATGGCGGCGGGGACGGCGAAGCCCATGGTGCCGAGCCCGCCGGAGTTGATCCAGGTGTAGGGGTAGCGGAACTTCCAGTACTGCGACGACCACATCTGGTGCTGGCCCACACCCGACACGACGATGGTGTCGTCGGGGGTGTTGTCCCGCAACGACTCGATGCAGAACTGCGGCTTGAGCGGCCCGTCCTCCTCCTGGTCGTACTCGAGCGGGTGCTCCGCCTGCCAGGACGCCAGCGTGGCGTCCCACTCGGCCCGGTCGAGCGAGTCCGAGTCGGGGATCAGCTCCCGCAGGGCGGCGACGATCGCCTCGATGGCCAGGCGGCAGTCCCCGGCGATGCCCACGTCGGGCCGGCGGACCTTGCCCAGCTCGGCGGGGTCGATGTCGACGTGGATGATCTTGGCGCCGGGAGCGAACGCACCCACCTTGCCCGTCACCCGGTCGTCGAAGCGGCTGCCGAGGGCGATGAGCAGGTCGGCCCGCTGCATGGAGGTGACGGCGGTGTAGTTGCCGTGCATGCCGGGCATGCCCAGGCAGAGCGGGTGGTCATCGGGGAACGCCCCCCGGGCCATCAGGGTGGTGACGACATGGATGCCGGTCAGCTCCACCAGCTCCCGCAGCGCCTCCGCCGCCCGGGCCTTGAGGATCCCACCGCCGGCGTAGATGACGGGGCGCTCGGAGGCCAGGATGAGGCGGGCGGCGGCCCGGGTCAGCTCCGGTGAGGGCGGCGCCGGCACCTTGAACCCGGGAAGGTCGACGGAGTCGGGCCAGGACCAGTCCATCGTCTGGTTGGAGACGTCCTTGGGGATGTCGACGAGCACGGGACCGGGCCGGCCGGTGGTGGCCACGTGGAACGCCTCCCGGACCACCATGGGGATGTCGTCGGCCTTCTGGATCAACCAGTTGTGCTTCGTCACCGGCATGGTGATCCCGGTGGTGTCGCACTCCTGGAAGGCGTCGGTGCCGATGGCGGTGAGCGGCACCTGGCCCGTGACCACGACCAGGGGGATGGAGTCGAGGTAGGCGTCGCACAGGGGGGTGACGATGTTGGTGGCCGCCGGGCCCGACGTCACCATGGCCACACCGGGCCGGCCGGTGGCGTGGGCGTACCCCTCCGCCATGTGGCCGGCGCCCTGCTCGTGGCGCACCAGGATGTGACGGATGGTCGACTCCAGGAGAGGGTCGTAGACGGGGAGGATGGCCCCGCCCGGGAGGCCGAACATGACCTCGGTCCCTTCCATCTCCAAGCTCTTGATCAGAGCCTGTGCGCCGGTCATCTTCATCGCTCTCGTCCTTTGAATCGGGGAATGGACCCGGGGGTGAGGGGTGTCCCCCGGATAGAAAAACCCCCCGCTTGCGGGCGAGGGGTCGGCAGCGCACTCGAGGCCGGATGGGCCTCGGTGCGCTAATGGATTACGACGACGGTGCGGTCAGGTGCCACGGCCCGCCAGTGTAGGGCATTCAGCTGCAGGCGGGCGCCTCGGGGCGGGAGCGCAGCCAGTCGACCATGCGGGTGGTGCCCGCCGGTCCCTGGGGGGCGAGCATGAAGGTGTGCCCCGCCGTGGGAACGATGTCGACCGTCACCGAAGGGGAGGAGGCGAACTCGGCGGCGTGGAGGTCGCCGTACTGGGGCTCGAAGAGCCGGTCCTTCTCCGACAGCTGGATGAACACCGGCACCTTGACGTTGCCCACGACGTAGCGGGACGGCTGCTTGCCGATGGTCTGGATCTCGCCCGACGGGGTGAGGTTGGCGGCCCGGGTGTCGGCCTCCACGATGGCGGGGTCGGCGTCGGGCTCGTAGAACATCCAGGCCCGGTGCTCGGGGGTCTCGAGGAAGTACGTGTAGTCGTCCTGGAGCGACCGGGGCGTGTCGCTGCCGAAGAAGTCCTTGCCGATCTGGTCCGAGGGGCGGTGGTGCCAGCCGAGGGCCATGACGGCGTCGCCGGAGCCGAAGACCCCCTGGGCGAACTCGCTGGTGCCGGCGCCGGCCGAATGGCCACCGAGGATGACGCGGTCGAACTCGGAGCGGAGCTGGGTGACGATCTGGTCGGTCATGTGGCCGTAGGCCTCGACGGACACGTTGTTGCCGTTCTCGAGCCTGCTCTCGCCGTAGCCGAGACGGTCGATGGCGACGACGGCGTAGCCCGCCCGGGCGAGGGGTTGGGCCACGGAGTAGCCCGGGGTGTCCCACGCCTCCTTGTGGTACGACAGCCCGTGCTGGAGCAGGACGACCGTCGACGCCCGGCACGACGGGTCGTAGCGGAAGCCGACGATGGTGCGCGGCGCGTTGTTCTCCTGCGGGTTCATCACCGTGAACTGGACCCGGCTCTTGGCGAGCGGAGCCTCGTCGGCGGGGGCGATGCCCGGGACGGCGAAGCCGGCGGCGATGGCGGCCAGGCAGACGGCCACGTGGGAGAGAGTGCGATGCATAGAAGGATCCCCCTGAAGCGTTTGTCCCCCGATGGTAAATCGTTTCAACGCCCCGCACCCGTCGCCCGTCCCCGGGGGCCGGGTCAGGGAACCAGCGCCCGGGCCTCCCGCACGGCCACCGACAGCTGGCCAGGTCGAGGTTGGCGACCCTCGGCCAGGTGGAGATGGGCCAGTGCGGCGCCGTGGACATCCACCGGGTCGCGGCCCAACAGGTCCTCGGGCGCCACCCACTCCCAGTCGCTGCGCAGCATCGCATAGCCGATGCCGTCGAGCATGTTCCCGCCGGGAGCGCGCCCTCGTCGGCCTGGGGGTCGTACGGACGGAACCTGTGCTCGGGCGTCACGCCTTCCGCTTTACCGCGCTCCCACCGGAGGCTGATGAACATCCGCATAGGCGTCGGCAGCTGCCGCCTCAATTTCCCGGGTGAGGCGGTCGATGGCCGCCGGCTCGGCCACGAAGTCCTGGAGCAGCTTCCACAGCCCCTGCCCGGGGGTTCCGCCGAAGGCCGGCGGCTGCAGGTCGGACAGGTCGAAGACGACGTCCGCTTCGACCAGGCGCCGGGCGGCCCGGCGGGCGACGTCGTCGGGATAGGCGGAGAGGTCGACGCCCCGGTTGGGCGAGGTGAACCCACCGAGGGCGGCCCACACCCCGCCTGCCTCCGGCGTGGCCAGGAAGGTGACCAGGGCCTGGGCGACCGGCGTGTCGGCCAGGAGGACGGCGACGTCGCCACCCCCGGCCACCACCGCCGGCGGCGAGGCGCCGATGGCGGGGAAATCGAAGAAGTCGGCCTGAGCGGCGGCGCCCGCTCCGGTCTCGGCCGCCACCACGGAAGCCACGAAGTCGCCCTCGAAGACCATGGCCGCTTCGGGGGGATCGGCGAAGACCCTCGTCACCGAGTCAGTGAATCCGGCCTCCAGCGCCCCCCGGGTCCCGCCCCGGAGCCACTCGGGCCGGCCCAGCACCTGAGCCAGGGTGGCGAGCGCCTGGTGGACGGCGGGGTCGGTCCACGGGATCTGGTGGGCGGCCAGGCGCTGGTAGGTGCCGGTCCCCGCCGTCCGCAGCAGGACGTTCTCGAACCAGTCGGTGAGGGTCCAGCCGTCGGCGCCACCGACGGAGAGGGGGGCGACCCCTGATGTCAGCAGGGTCCCGGCCGCGGCCTGAAGGTCCTCCCAGGTGGCGGGAGGGGCGACTCCGGCCTGGTCGAGCACGGCGCGGTTGAACCAGATCGTCGACTTGTTCGACGCCTTGAACCACACCCCGTAGAGGCGCCCGTCATGGCCACCCAGGTCGCGCCACAGCGGGTCGTAGTGGCGCTCGACCAGCGCCGCCGCCGGCGCCGGAAGGGGCAGGAGGGCGTTGCGGCGGGCCAGGGCGACGAGGAGGCCCGGCTGGGGTAGCACGGCCACGTCGGGAGGATCGGAGGCGGCCAGGCGGCTGTCGAGGACCGCGCCCAGGTCATCGCCGGCCGATGTGAAGCGGACCTCGGCCCCGGTGGCCGCCTCGAACCGCTCGAGGACGGCCCCGAAGCGCTGGGCTTCGACCCCGGACCAGACGGCCGCCACTTCCACCTGCTGGCCGGCCAGGTCGTCGCTGCCGGGGACCTCGGGGAGTCCGGGTGCAGCGGTCTCCGAGCCGCAGCCGACGCCCGCGCCGGCGAGGAGCACGGCGAGGACCAAAGGGGCTACGAAAGACGGGAAGCGGCCGGCGCGGACCACGGGCCGCATCGCTCAGGGCTCGAAGATCCCGTTGGCGATCTTCTCCATGAGGTCGGCCACCTCCGTCGCCGCCGCCGGTTCGCCCAGATACTGCTGGAACAGCGGCCACAGGCCCTGGTCGGGATCAGCCCCGAAGGCGAGCGGTTGAAGCTCCGACATGTCGTAGCGGACCGCCTCGGCGCCGTGCAGTGCGCCGGCCACCCGCCGCTCGTTGTCGCTGGCGTAGGTCGAGGGATCGACGTCCTTGTTGGGCGACGTGAACCCGCCGAGGGCGGCCCAGATCCCCCCCGCCTCCGGCGTGGCCAGGAACTCCACCAGGGCCTCCCCGGCGGGGCTGTCGTCGAGGAGGACGGCGACGTCGCCACTGACAACGACCGAGGACGGGGAGTCGCCGATGGTGGGGAACTCGACCACCCCGGCCTGCTCGCCGGTCATCCCCGGGTCGGCGTCGAGGACGAAGCCGGCCGTGGGCGGGCCGGCGAACACGCCGGCCGCAGCGGTGGCGGCATCGGTCGCCACCGCGCCCGTCGCCCCCCCGGCCACCCACTCGGGCCGGAAGACCTCGGCCAGGGTGCGCAGCGCGGCGACGACGGTGACGTCGTCCCAGGCCAGCTGGTGGCGGGCCAGGTCGATGTAGGCGATGGTGCCCGCCGTCCGCAGGTAGACGTTCTCGAACCAGTCGCTCACCCGCCGGCCGTCGGCTGCGCCCACCGCGATGGGAGCGATGCCGGCGGCGGCGAGGGCTCCCGCAGCAGCCTGGAGCTCCTCCCAGGTGGTGGGGGCCTTGACGCCGGCCCCGTCGAGAGCGGCGGCGTTGAACCACAGGGTCGACTTGTTGTCGGCCTTGAACCAGACGCCGTAGAGCTCGCTGTTGGCCGTGGCCAGCTCCCGCCACACCGCGTCGTAATGGGAATCCACGAGGTCGGCGGCGGTCTTGGGCAGAGGCTTCAGGATGCCGCGGCCGGCGAGCTCGCCCAGGAGCCCGACCCGGGGTAGGACGGCGACGGCGGGAGCGTCGCCGGTTTCGAGCAGGCCGTCGAGCCTGGCCCCGAGCTCGTCCGGGGGTGCGGAGGTGGAGACGACGTCGGCGCCGGTGCGCTCCGAGAACCGGTCCAGCACGGCGGCGAACCGCTCCTGGTCCTGGCCCGTCCAGGGAGACAGCACCTCGACGGTCTGGCCGTCGAGCTTCTTGGTGCCCGCCGTTCCGTCGCCATCGTCGCCGTCGGCGCCGGAACCCGAGCACGCCGCCGTCACCAGCACCACGACCAGCCAGAGGGGGGACCACAGCCTTCGGAGCATCGGCCGTCAGCTTAAAGGGCTCAGGTCTGATGCTCGGGACAGGACCACGTGGTGCGCCCGCCGATGGCCCGGCGAACCAGCGGGGTCCCGTCCTTGGGGCACACGCCGCCGGGCTGGCGGGCCGGCCCGAGCTCGCCGGCGTGGGAGCCGAGATCGAGCAGGCGATCGAGGGTGCGCCGGATCCAGCCCGCCAGGCGGCGGATCTCGGCCGGGTCGAGCGAACCGGCGGGGCGGGACGGGTCGAGGCCGGCCCGGTAGAGGATCTCGTCGACGAGGAGGTTGCCCAGCCCCGCCACCCGGCCCTGGTCCATGAGCCGGGCCTTGAGCGGCGCCCGGC
>JBOGFO010000467.1:0-6024 GCA_050743445.1 Acidimicrobiia bacterium | reverse complement strand
GTTCACCCCTGGGCCGCTGTTCACCACCGCCACCTTCGTCGGCTACCTGCTGGCCGGCGCCCCGGGGGCGCTGGTGGCAACGGTGGCCATCTTCCTGCCCAGCTTCTGCATGGTGGCGGCGCTGGATCCCCTCGTGGCCCGGATGCGAAGGTCGGCCACGGCCGCCGCCGCCCTCGACGGCCTCAACGTGGCCGCCGTCGCCCTCATGGCCGGGGTCACCTGGGTGCTGGCCCGCGACGCCATCGTCGACGGGCCCACGGCGGCGGTCGCGGCTGTGGCTGTGGTCGTGCTGTGGCGCTGGCGGATCAACGCCGCCTGGCTGGTGGCCGCCGGTGCCGCCTGGGGGTTGGTCTTCCGCTGACCCGACCCTGCGGGGCCGAGCTCAGGAGCGGACGAGACGGGCGATGGCGGCCGAGGCCTCGGCCACCTTGGCGTCGGCGTCGGGGCCGCCGGCGGCCACGGCCTCCCGCACGCAGTGGGAGAGGTGCTCCTCCAGCAGCTGGAGGGCCACCGATTCCAGCGCCTTCGTGGCGGCCGAGATCTGGGTGAGGACGTCGATGCAGTAGGCGTCCTCATCCACCATCCGCTGCAGGCCGCGGACCTGACCCTCGATCCGCCGGAGGCGTTGCTGGACGGCGTCCTTGTCGCTGGTGTAGCCCCTCAACTCGCGCCCTTCCTCGGTGCTCGATTCCCCGATGTATACCCCAAGGAGGTATGCGGTATACCCTAGGGAAGTACAGTATACGACCACCTACGTCGAGGAGATGACGATGTCCAAGTGCGCGTGTAGTGCGGGCTGTACCTGTGGTGACAACTGCAAGTGCACCAAGGAGAACAAGTGCCATCCCGACTGTACCTGCGCGTAGCAGGCGTCCTTACCGGCGCGTAGCAGACGTCGCTCATTTCCGCCCTTCTCTGGGGTGGAGATGAGCGACGTTCCGCGAGCGTCCGGCGCATCCAGCCCTCCCGGTTCATTTCTTGTACTTGTCGGCGTCAAAGAACCCGGGACAATCGGGGCCATCCCTGAAAAAACCCGGCGAGAGGAGGGCGACATGCTGCCGACAAGCGAGCTTGACCCGGCCATCTGCTAGTCGCATGCCGGTCCCGAGGGGGCCCGGCACGGCATCCGGTCGTGGCGGCCCCCTCGAAGTCCCCCCGACGACGCCGATGACGCCGTGCCCTGTACAACTACGGAGGACCACCTGTGGAGTCCGACCCGCTCCTCGTCATCGCAACCGGATCGAGTGCCACGATCATTCTCAGCGCCTATCTGACGGAACTCAAGGTGGCCCTCGAGCATGAGGTCACGGTGCTGATGACGAAGTCCGCCGAACGCTTTGTGAGCCCCGAAGTCGTCGGCTGGTTCGCGGACCGCGTCCTGACCACCGACACGCCGGGATTGAACCCCGTCGAGATCGCGCTGAAGGCAAAGGCGGTCGTCGTGCTCCCCGCCACCGCGAACACCCTCTCCTCCGTGGCCCTCGGCTTGATGGCGACGCCGGCAACGACCGCCCTCGGTGCCGCGCCATCGCCGTCGCTGTATTTCCCCCACATGAACGGCGCCATCTGGGAAAAGCCGATCGTCCAGCAACACGTCGCCACGCTGAGGGCCCGAGGTGACACCGTGGTCGCCCCGACCGAAGGCACGCACTTCGAGATCTGGCGTGGCGCCAAGCACGTCGGCATGTCGATGCCCGGTCCCGCCGCGACCGCCTCGATCGTCCGGGACTGGTTGAGATCCGACCCTCAGCTGTACCCCTGCCCAACGCCCGACGCGTCGAGCGCCCGTTGACCCTCGCCGTCGCTCAGGCGGGAGTGGCGGCGGTGGGGCCGGGCTGGTGGTTGGCCGGGTCGAAACGGCCACGGGGGTCATCGACCGCCCAGCCACGGCGGTTCCAGGTTGGAAGCGCCCGGGCCAGCGTGCGCGACCCTTGCACCTCGATCGCCCCGGAGCGCAGGGCGTCAGCCCACTCGATCTCCCCGAGGTGCCAACGGGCGAACGCCAGGGGATCGTGGATCACGACGATCAGCTCTTCCTCGCCGCCCGGGTACTTCAGGCAGTACTCGGCCTCGCCCCGTTCGACGAGCAACCAGCTCCGGCGCCCGGCGTCCGCCAGCGTCGGGATCTCGAAACGGACCACCACCCGGCGCCGGGGAAGCCGGTCGCGGTCCAGCCAGAAGGTCACCCACACCCACAGCACCACGCCCGGATGGGCGTGTTCGGGCTTCAGCTCCGCCCACTTCCTTCCCCAGTTCTGGAGGGCCACCATGACCTCCGCCAGCTCCCGGCCTGCCTCGGTGGGCTCGTAGATCGAACCCGCGCCCTCCGGCTTGGGGCGGATCTCGAGGATCCCGGCGCGCTCCAGCTCCCGCAGCCGTTTCGAGAGCAGGCCCCGGGACAGGCCGGGGCAACCGTCGGCGATCTCGTTGAACGTGTGGCAGCCGACGAGGATGTTGCGAAGGATGATGACCGACCAGCGCTCGCCGAGGAGCTCCGCGGCTCGAGCGATGGGGCAGTACTGGGCGTAGGTCCTCACCACCCGAGGCTGCCACCCGGGGGGACCGGGGGCAAGTTCACATTCTGAACCCCGCCCGGGTTCACTTCTTGTACTTGGCAATCTCGAGGAACCCGGCACAATCGGGGTCGCGGCGGGAACACCCGAGCGGGAGGAGATGCCATGACTTCACCGACATACCTGCTGGCCGGCCAGCTCTCCGAGCTCGAGCGGCTCAAACTCCAATCGCGGGTATGGGAGCCGAGCGGTCGCCGGCTCCTCAGAGAGATCGGCGACGGTGCCGGTACCCGGGCCGTCGACATCGGGTGCGGCGTGATGGGATGGCTGCGCCTGCTCAGCGAATGGGTCGGACCGGACGGCGAGGTCGTGGGAACCGACATCGACGACGCCATGCTCGCCGAGGCCGGACAGCTCGTGGCCAACGAGGGACTCGGCAACGTGGCGCTCCGCAACGACGATCTCTTCGCCACCGGCCTGGACCCGGCTTCGTTCGACCTGGTGCACGCCCGGTACGAGATCACCCCCCTGGGGCGCGGACCGGAGCAGATGGCCACGTACCTCGGGCTCGTCCGCCCGGGCGGGGTCGTGGTGCTGGAAGACCCCGACGTCGCCTCCTGGCACTTCAACCCTCCCGCCCCGGCACTCGAAGAGCTGATCGCCCTGATCGTGGAGGCATTCCGGCAAACCGGCGGAGATTGGGATGCCGGACGCAAGCACGTGCACCTCTTCCGCAGCTTCGGCCTCGAGGCCGAAATCAGAGCCGAGGTGCTGGCGCTCCCGCCGGGCCATCCGTACCTCCGCCTTCCCCTCCAGTTCGCCACCGCCCTCGAGGCGCGGCTGCTCTCGTTGATCGAAGCCGGAGACCTGGAGCGGCTGCGCCACGAGGCTGAGGTCGAGCTGAAGGAACCGGACCGCTGGGGCACCACCTTCACGCTGCTCCAGTGCTGGGGCCGGCGGATGACGTAGCCGCGATCGGCTCGGGGGAATCTGAGAACGCCGGTCCCGGACGCCGGCTCGTGTCGGTCAGCCCCCGAGGTAGCTGGCCAGGATCTCGTCCCGCTCCACCTCGGCGGGCTCGCCGGTGAAGGAGAGGCGGCCCCGGTCGAGGACGCACACGTAGTGGGCGATGGCCAGCGCCTTGGCCACGTACTGCTCGACCAGCAGGAGGGCCACCCCTTCGGCGGCCAGGCGGGCCAGGAAGGTGAAGATCTCGTCCACCAGCTTGGGGGCGAGACCCATGGACACCTCGTCGAGGAGGACGACCCGGGCCGGGCTGACGTAGGCCCGGGCCAGCGCCAGCATCTGCTGCTCGCCGCCGCTCATCGTCCCCGCCGTCTGGCCGATCCGCTGACCCAGGCGGGGAAAGGCGTCGACGGCCCGCTCGAGCCCGGTGCGCTCCTGGCCCGGGAGGCAGAAGAGCCGGATGTTCTCGCCCACGGTGAGGCTGGGGAAGATCCCCCGCCCCTCGGGGACGTGGCAGATGCCGACGGCCCGCAGCCGGTGGGGCGAGGCGGCGGTCACTTCCTGCCCGTCGAGGAGAACACGCCCGGCCCGGGGGGCGAGCAGCCCGGAGGCGACCCGCAGCAGCGTGGTCTTGCCCGCTCCGTTCGGGCCCAGCAGGGCGACCACCGCCCCGTCGGGGACGGCGAGGTGGACGTCGCGCAGGACGGTGGCCTGCCCGTAGCCGGCGCTGACGTGGTCGAGGACGAACATCAGCCGTCCTCTCCCAGGTAGGCGGCCCGCACCTCGGGACTGGCCCGCGTCTCGGCGGGAGTGCCGGCGAAGATCAGCTCCCCGAAGTCGAGGGTGTAGAGGTAGTCGCAGACGGCCATCACCAGGGCCATGTCGTGTTCCACCAGCAGGACCCCGACACCGTCGTCGTCCACCATGGCCCGCACGAGGGCACCGAGCTGGGCCGTCTCGGTTTGATCGAGCCCGGAGGACGGCTCGTCGAGCAGCACGAACCGGTAGTCGCCGGCGGAGACCCGGGCCAGCTCGACCAGCCGGCGCTGGCCGACGCTGAGCGCTCCCACCGGGCGGTGGGCGACGGCCTCGAGCCGGCACGTCTCGATGGCCCGGTCGACCGCCTCCCGCAGCCGGGTGCGGTCCTGGCGGCGGGGAACGAGCTGGCGCCAGGGGTTGCCGCCCGCCGAGCGGGCCTCGGGACCGAGGGCCACGTTCTCCGCCACCGTGAGGGAGGGGCACAGCTCGGTGCGCTGGAACGTCCGTCCCAGCCCGAGCCGGGCCCGGGCGGCGGCGGAAAGGCAGCTCACGTCCCGGCCGAGGAACGAGATCCGGGCCGTCGCCGGGCGGACGAGGCCGCTGATGGCGGCGAAGGTGGTGGTCTTGCCCGCGCCGTTGGGGCCGATCAGCCCGGTGAGCCGGCCCAGGGGCGCGTCCAGGCTCAGGTCGTTGACGGCGACGTTGCCGCCGTAGCGCACCGTGAGCCCGGCGACGGCCAGGCCGTCGGTGGCGATCGTCGTGGTCGGAAGGGCGGTCACGGCTGCGGCTCCGGTACCGCCAACACCGGCGTCCAGCCGGCGAGCTCGACCGGGCGGGCCCGCACCGGGCTGCTCCGGGTCCGCTCGAGGGCGCGGCCCGGGCGGATCCTGATCCCGGTGGCGGCCACGATGGCCACGGTGGCCAGCCCGAAGATGAGCGCCTGGTGCTGGAGGAAGGCGTCGGGGAGGTAGGCGGGCGCCACCGCCAGCACCAGGGCGGCCACCACCGAGGAGGCCAGCAGCGCCCGACCGGCCACGGCCAGCACCACCAGGTAGACCAGCGAGTCGAAGGAACCGAAGCCCCGGCCGCTCACGTTGCCGCTGGCGGCGGCGAACAGCGCCCCGGCGGTGCCGGCCAGGAAAGCGGAGACGGCGAAGACCACGACGCGGGTCACGCTCACGGCCAGGCCGTTGGTCATGAGGGCGGTGGGCGATTCGCCCAGCCCCCGCAGCAGATGGCCGAGGCGGGTGCGGGTGATGAGGACGACAACGACGCAGGCGCCGGCGGCCAGGGCGACGGCCACGTAGTAGAAGCCGGTGTCGCTCTGGGCAAACGACGGGCGAGGGGCCCGCCGGGAGCCCACCGCCCCGAACATCAGGGCGCTCGGGTACACCACCCGTTCCATGAGGATGGCGAGGCCGAACGTGGCCAGGGCCAGGTGAAGACCGGACAGGCGGATGGCGGGGACGGCGACGATCACCCCGAGGGGGATGACGGCCAGCCCGGCGAGGAGGAGGGCCACGAACCAGGGCAGTCCCAGGCCCGAGGTGAAGTGGGCGAACGAGGTGGCCCCGAAGGCTCCGAAGGTGGCGTGGCACAGGGAGATCTGGCCCGAGGTGCGCACCAGCAGGGCCAGCGAGGCGAAGACCACCACGAAGATGACGCCGTTGATGAAGGTGGGGAGCCGAGCGTCGACCACCAGGGGCAGGGCCAGCAGGAGGATGAGCACCCCGGCGCCGGCGGCCACCTTGACCGCCGGCGGTGTCAGCCGGCCCCGGCCCTCGGG
>JBOGFO010000466.1:0-3370 GCA_050743445.1 Acidimicrobiia bacterium | reverse complement strand
CTCCGAGGAGGAGAAAGAGGTCATCGCCTACCACGAGGGCGGCCACGCCGTCCTGGCCTACGTGCTCGAGCACGCCGACCCCGTCCACAAGGTGACGATCCTGCCCACGGGCATGGCGCTGGGCGTGACCCAGCAGCTGCCGGTGGAGGAGAAGCACATCTACCGCCAGGAGTACATCGAGGACTCGCTGGTGGTGCGCCTGGGCGGGCGCCTGGCCGAGGAGGTGGTGTACAAGCAGCTCTCCACCGGGGCCAACAACGACCTGGTGGGCTGCACCGAGCTGGCCCGCAAGATGGTGCGGGAATGGGGCATGTCCGACCGGATCGGGCCCATGGCCTGGGGGTCACAGGGCGCCGTGTTCCTGGGTGACGACCTCATGCACACCCGCGACTACTCGGACGACACCGCCCGGGTGATCGATGAGGAGGTCGAGCGGATCCTGCGGGAGCAGGAGGAACGGGGCCGGCGCACGCTGCGGGCGCACCGGTCCGGCCTGGACGCGGTGGCCGCCGCCCTGCTCGAGCACGAGACCCTCGACGGCGCCGAGGTCGGCCGCCTGGTCGACGAGGCCTATGGACGGCGTGCCGGCGGTCCCCGCCGGGGCCCCCGGGCCACCTCGACACCCGCCGAAACCCGGACCACGGGCAACGGCGAAGGCCGCCGGAGGGCCGCCGAACCCGGCTGACGTCAGGCGCCCGGAGCCGGCGGACCGGCCAGGGCGGCCTCGAGATCAGCGCTGGGAACGGAGCCGGCGAAGCCGGCGGTGACGACGCCATCGGCGTCGGCCACCACCACCATCGGCACGGCGTCGATGGCATAGCGGCGGTGCAGGTCGCCCCGGGCGCTGTACTCGACCTCGGAGGTGGCCACCTGCTCCGATTCGAGGGCGGCCACCTTGGCCGCCATGGGCCCGCATCCATCGCAGGTCGCCGACGAGAACAAGACGACGAGCGTGGGCGCCTCCGGGCGGGGGAAGTCATCCCGGTCGAGCTGAGCGGGGATGGCATAGCTTCCCCGGGCCGGCGGGTCCGGCCGCCGGCGGCGCTCGAGGGCCCGGGCGACGATCACCGCTACCAGCACCACAGCCAGCGCAATCAGCAGGCGAGAACCCATATGCGGGAAGGCTAACGAAAAGCCGCTCCCACCGGCATTTGACTACGCGGAACGTGGGTAGGGCCAGGCCGGCGCCGGGAGGTAACCGAAAGGCGCAGGGAAGGCTCGGGTGTTCGGCGAGTGCCGTCGCGTGACTCACGTTACGGCCTTGCGGGGAAAGTGCACGTCCCACGTGCAATTTCCCCGTGCACACCTGCCGGGCGCCGGACCCCCCCAGACACGCCACCCCCAACCCCTTCTCTGCGCCTGTCGCTTTACCTCGTCAGGCGCTAGCTACAGTTATACTTAGGTGCTACAATGGAAAGCACTGAACGAGCCCGCCGTCGAGAGGAAGGACCTCCACGCATGATTCCCAAGATCGTCACCGACGCCGGCTACACCGCCGTAGGCCTCGGCGTGCTCGCCGCGCAGCAGGTCCAGACCCGCCGGCGGGAGACGCGCTCCCGGGTCAGGGGCCAGATCTACGCCGGCCGCCAGACCATCGAGTCCGCCGTCGGCCAGGTGAAGGCCCGGATCGAGCCGCTCCAGGCCAAGCTCGAACCGCTGGGCGCCCGGCTCGAGCCCCTCGGGACGAAGATCAAGCCGCTCAAGGACAAGGTGGCGGCGCCGGTCGCCTCCGCGCTGGACCACCTCCCCCACCTCCCCGGACCCGTGGGCGGGCTGGTTGCCTCCGGTCGGGACCGGATCCAGTCGGCGCTCCGGCCCGGCAAGGACCAGGAGCCGCCCGCCCGTCACGCCGACCAGGGCGCGGCGGAAGAGACCTCTCCGCCGGCCGAGCCGGCGAGCTAGCGGTCGCGCCGGGGCAGGATCCCGCCGAAGCGGCGGTCCGGGATCGGCGTCTCCTCGGGCGGGAGGAACAGCTCCTCGGGGCTGTTGTCCTCGTCGTTGGAGAGGTCGAGGGCGGGATGGCCGCCGGTGGCCTCGCCGTTGGCGGCGCTGCGGGCCAGCCGGCGCAGCTCGACCAGGGCGTTCTCCAGCTCCGGACCGGCCGAGGCCGCGGCCTCGATGACCGGCCGCACCGAGGCGAAGTGGGCGGCCACCACCTGTGACTCGGCGATGATCCGTTCCAGGATGCCGACCTCGGCGGCGGCCGACGCCTCGGCCAGCTTCTCCAGATGCGTGGCCGTGTGCTCCTCCATCCTCCGCAGCGTCCCCTCCAGTCGGGTGAGCCGGTAGCCCATAGCCTGATCGAGGGCGTCGACCCGATCGTCGGGCTTCTGAGTGGCTTCGAGGGCGGACCGGAGCTCGGCCAGCCGCTCGTCGACGGCCGTGGCCAGCTCCTCGAGCCGGCGTTCCAGGTCGCCGGTCCCCGCGAGCTCCTCGAGGCGGCCGGACCGCTCGTCCATGGACTGGGCCAGCTCTTCGAGCCGGCGCTCCACGTCGCTCGTCCGCACGAACTCCTCCAGCCGGCCCGAGCGCTCGTCGATGGACAGCTCGAGCTGCTTCAGGCGCCGGCCGATCTCCTCCGAACGGACGGTCTCCTCCAGGTGCCCGAACCGCTCCCCCAGGACCCCCTCGAGGGTCTCGAGGCGCGTGACCAGCTCGGCCGAGCTCGGCCCGCCACCGTTGGCGACACCGGCTTCGTCGAGGTGGCGGAGTCCGGCGGCGAGCTGCTGCTCGAGAGCCTCGAGCCGGCCCGTGAGCCCGATCTCCATATCGAGGAGGCTCCCGGCCGCCGGTTCCCGTTCCCGGACCAGCTCCTCGAGCCGGGCGACCCGCTCCGCCAGCTCCCGCTCGAGCGTCTCGAGGCGGGCGCGCTGATCCTCGCCCCGGACTGACTCCTCGAGGTGACCGAGGCGTTCGGCGATCGACAGCTCGAGGGAGGCGATCCGCCGGCCGGCGTCGTCGGCCCGGAGCGCGTCCTCAACCCGGTCGAGCCGCTCGACCAGCGTGTCGAGCCCCTCCACCCCCCCGGAGCCGCTGGTGGCGAGGGTCTGCTCGATGCGGTTGAAGCGGCCGGAGATCTCTTCCTCCAGCACTTCGAGGCGCATCTCGACCTCGCCGCTGCGCAACAGGCGCGACATGTCCGAGAACCGCGTGGACATGAGGGCCTCGAGGCGCTCCACCTTGCGTTCCAGCTCGGTGAAGGTCTCCCGCTGCGCCCTTTGCTCGGCCAGCTGGGCGACGACGGCCCGGCTGAACAGTTCATCGACACGAGGCGCTCCGTCGGGCATGACCCGGCAGTGTAAGCGTCCTGAGCGGGGGGTTGCCAAGGCGGCTCCGGCCGGTGGGCGCGGAGGGCGGTGTCGGTTTACGC
>JBOGFO010000465.1:0-4977 GCA_050743445.1 Acidimicrobiia bacterium | reverse complement strand
CCCTGGCTGGAGACGAACCACTTCTCGGTGTCCCAGGCGGAGAGGAAGGCCCGGGCCAGGTCGACCCCGGGGACGGCCCGCATGGCCGTCGTCGCTTCCACCACGAGGTCGCCCCGTTCGGAGAGCGACACCGCCAACGGGTCCTCCTCGTGGGGAGTCTCGTAGTCGTCCTCGGTCACCGGCACGTCGGAGAGAGGCATCTCGGCCCCGGGCACGGACGCCGAGGCCCGGGCGATGGCCGCCGCCTGCTCCCCGGCCGCTCGGGCGCCGGCAGGGTCGGCGGTGGCGAAGAACCCCCACGACGAACCGATGAGTGCGCGAACACCGACGCCGGCGGACTCGTCCTGACCGAGCGACTCGATGACCCCGTTGAGGGCCTCGACGCTCTGGTTGCGGCCGACCACCACCCGGGCGTCGGCATAGTGGGCTCCGGCGGCCAGGGCGGCCTCGACGGCAGTGGTGGCGGCATCGAACACGTCAGCATCCCTTCCAGACCGGCTTGCGCTTCTCGGCGAAGGCGGCCAGGCCCTCGGCCGCGTCCTCGGTGGTGGTGGTCACGGTGAGCATGGCGTGGAGGTAGTCGAGCGCCTCGTCCGCCGCCATGTCCAGTACCCGGTAGAACGACTCACGACCCCAGCGGACGATGACGGGCGACTTGGCGGCGATGACGGCGGCCAGCTCGTCGACGGCGGTGTCGAGGCCGTCGGCGGGCACCACCCGGTTCACGAATCCGATCCGCTCGGCCTCGCCGGCGTTCACCCGGCGCCCGGTCACCATGAGGTCCAGGGCCACCTTCGGGGGCATGGACCGCAGCAGGGGAATCGAGATCATGTAGGGCCACAGGCCGATGTCGATCTCGGGGGTGCCGAAGGTCGAGTCCTCGGTGGCGATCACGAAGTCGCAGGCCAGGGCCAGCCCGAAACCGCCGGCCAGGCAGTAGCCCTGGACCCGGGCGATGGTCGGCTTGCCCAGGTCCCACAGGGCCCGGAAGAGACCGGCCACCTGGCCGCGGGCCTCGTGCATCTGGGCCGGCCCCACCTGGGAGCCGATGCCGGAGAGGTCGGCGCCGGCGCAGAAGGCCCGGTCGCCGGCACCGGTGAGCACGACCACGCGGACGGCCTCGTCAGTCTTGGCCGCGGCGAAGGCCTCGGCCAGCTCCCGCATGACCTGGAAGGACATGGCGTTGCGCCGCTCCGGGCGATCGATGGTGACCCGGCCCACCGCCCCGTCCACCTCGTAGCGGACCTGCTCCATGCTCACGCTCCTCCGCCGGTGATCGTGACCGGGGGCACTTTACGGGCCGGAGGCCAAATCCCCCGACCCGGCTGCGGGGCGTTGGACAATGGGCCCATGTCCTTTCTGGTGGTGACCCTGGCCGTCGCGCTCGGTCTGGCCCTGCTCACGGGCGGGAGCCTGGCCCGGGTCCTCGAGACCCGTCTCCGGACGCTGTGGGCCCTGTTCCTGGCCCTGGCCGTCCAGATGGCGCTCGACCTGCTGTGGTCGGGTCCGGGCAACGGGATCAGCCGGCTCCTGCTCGGCGTGTCGTACGCCCTGCTCATCTGGTTCTGCCTGGCCAACGTCACGGTCAAGGGGATGGCGGTGGTGGCCTTCGGCATCGCCCTCAACGCCCTGGTGATCATCGTGAACGGCGGCATGCCCATCCGCACCGATCCCGGGTTCGCCGAGACCGTGAAGCACCACGCCGAGCGGCCGTCGGACTCGCTCACCTTCCTGGGCGACATCATCGTGCTGGGCCCGCTGAACCAGGCGCTGTCCTTCGGTGACCTGATCCTGCTCGTGGGCCTGGTGGACGTCCTCGTCCACCGCAGCCGGCCGGTTCCGACCCGGCGCCGCCCGATGGCCATGGAGGCGCTCGAAGCCGTCGTGTAGGCGACCGCCCTATGGTCGCGGCGCATGTCCCCCATCGCCGCCCTGGTGTCGTTCCGCCTTGGGGGTCCCGACGGGGTGTCGGTGCAGGCCGCCACCTGGGGCCGGGCCCTCGAGCGCCTGGGGTACACGCTGCGCCGGGTGGCCGGTGAGCTCGGCGACGGAGGGCGGCCCGGCGACGTGGTGGTGCCCGGACTCGGGGTCGCGGTCGAGGCGGCACCGGGCCCCGACGGCCAGCGACCGGCCGGCGCCGCCCCGCCCGATCCCGGGGCCCTGGGAGAGGCCCTGGCCGGCTGCGACGTCGTGGTGGTCGAGAACCTCCTCTCCCTCCCGCTCAACCTGGCCGCGGCCGAGTCGCTGACCCGGACCCTCGACGGGCTCCTCCGCGCCGGCTCCGCCCGGGTGCTGCTGCACCATCACGACCTCGCCTGGCAGCGGCCCGAGACCGCCCACGTCACGGCCCTGCCCCCCCGGCTCCCCGGGGCCACCCACGTCACCATCAACGACTTCTCCCGGGAGGAGCTGGCCGCCCGCGGCATCGAGGCCGTGACGGTGCGCAACGCCTTCGACCTCGACGCCCCGCCCGGGGGCCGGGAGAGGACCCGGGCCGAGCTCGGCGCCGGACCGGACGACCTCGTGGTGCTCCAGCCCACCCGGGCCATCGCCCGCAAGAACATCCCGGCCGCCCTGGCGCTGGCCGAGGGCCTGGCCCGGCACCGGTCCGGCACCGTCCGCTACTGGCTGCCGGGACCACCGGAGGACGGGTACCGGGCCGAGCTGGAGCGCCTGGTGGCCGGCGCCCGGGTCCCGGTGGCCCTGACCCGGGCCGGCGGCGGGGGCGGGGCCGGGGGTGGGATCGCGAACGGGGTCGCCTCCATGGCCGACGCCTACGCCGCCAGCGACCTCGTCGTCTTCCCCTCCACCGGGGGTGAGGGCTTCGGCCAGCCCGTCATCGAATCGGTGTGGGCCCGCCGCCTGCTGGCCGTCGCCCGCTACCCGGCGCTGGACGAGATCCTGGGGCTCGGGTTCCGCTTCCTGCCGGCCGGCGACCCGGAGGCGGTGGCCGCCGCCCTGGAGGCACCCGACGAAGCCGTCTTCGACGCCAACCTGGCGCTGGCCCGGGACCACTTCTCGCTCGACGCGCTCACCGGGCGGCTGCGGGAGCTGCTGTGAGCATGCCCCGTCGTGCCCTGGGCCGGAGCGGCGTGGTGGTGTCGGCCGTCGGCTGGTCGACCCGGGTGCTGGCCCATCCGGACGAGTCCGTCTCCCCGGCCGACCTGGTGCGGGCGGCCCTCGACGCCGACATCGACCTGTTCGACTCGAGCCCCGAAGGCGACACCCGGTACCTCCTGGCCCGGGCCCTGGGCGGCAGTCGCCGCCGGGTGGCCCTGGGGGCCCGCTGCGTCCCCGTCACCGGTCCCGCCGCCCTCGTGGCTCCGGAGCGCTGCTGGCGGCCGGAGGAGGTGCGCCTGCAACTGGAGGAGGCGCTGCGCCATCTGCAGAGCGACTGGGTCGACCTGTGGCTGCTGCAGGATCCCTCGGAGGAGGCGCTGGCCGACGACGACCTGTGGGCCCGGCTGGCTGCCGACCGGGATGCCGGGTGGATCCGGGCCGTCGGGGTGGCCGTCGCCGGCGAGGACGCCGCCCGGACCGCCCTCGAGCAAGGTGGCATCGATGCCCTGGCCCTGCCCATGAGCCTGGCCGAGCCGGAGCCGGGCCGGGCCCTGGCGGCCGATGCCGCCGGCCAGGACGTGGCGGTCCTGGTCGACAACCCTCTCGCTGGGGACGCCCCGGACCCGTATCTGCTCCATGGGCTCGTCTACCCGGACACGGATCGCACCCCGGCGCAGGCGTTGCTGGCCGGGGTGCTGTCCTTCACGGGCGTCAGCAGCCTCCTGACGCCGGCCGCCACCCCATCAGAGATCGGGGCCCACGCGGGCGCGGCGGAGATGCCTCTGTCCGAGGCTGAGACCAGGAGCCTGGCGGCGCGTCTCGACGAGGCGCGCGAGAGCCAACGCGAACCTTAGGTATTCAAATTCGGCCGGCGACCGCCGCCCGGGCATTTGCCCCGAGCGGAGTGTCGCAGCCTCCGATTTCTTCTCCCCCAGCAGAGTTGTTCCGCACTCGGTACCTCACCGTCCGGTGACGACGGTTCGGGCCGAGTTGCTACGCCAGAAAGGTCGGCCCCTTACGGCTCCGCTGCCGCCGGCGGGCGACAAGGGAACAGAGAGAGGCACGGCGCGCGGGCGCCGGGCGTGCGGGCTCAGGCGGGCGATGAAAACCGGGTTTCCGGATCCATCTGCCGTTGTTCATGTCGCTGTGATTCTGCGGTTGCCGGCCTGTCTCCTGCGGCTGAGGGCATATCGGGCACTCGCCGCGTTCCTTCCGGGGGAGAGAAATGTCCGTATCGGGCGAATTGTTCCCCTCTGTTACCCTCGTTGAGCCATGCGGCTCCCCGCGGCCCGCCGCCGTCACCAGCTCCTCGACGTCGCTCGGGATTTGTTTGCCGCCCGGGGATTTCACGCCACCTCCATGGACGAGGTGGCCGAGGCCGCGGGGGTCACGAAGCCGGTTCTCTATCAGCACTTTCCCTCCAAGCGGGCGCTGTACCGGGAGCTTCTGGAGGACACCGCCCGCCGCTTGCTGGCCGAGATCAACGCCGCCACCGTTCCGGCTGACACACCCCGGGAGCGGGTTCGGGCGGGCTTCTCGGCCTACTTCAATTTCGTCACCGTCAACCAGTCGGCCTTCCGCCTGCTCTTCGGGGCGTCGGTGCGCAACGACGCTGAGTTCGCCGAGGTGGCCGAGGCGGTGCTCGAGCTGATGGCGGAGACGGTGACGGAGCAGATCGCCCTCGACCTGCCCGCCGAGCACCGCCGGGTCATCGCCCACGCCGTCGTCGGCCTGGGTGAGGCGGTGGGCCGCCGGGCCCTGTTCGACTCCAGCGCCGAGCACGATCCCGAGCTGCTCGCCCACTGGACGGCCGAGCTCGCCTGGTACGGCCTGCGCGGCATCCGCACCGGTACCGAAGCCAACGCCTTCCGCGCCGACTGAGCGATGAAGGCGGGTGCGATTTTGGCCCTCTGAGGG
>JBOGFO010000464.1:0-1555 GCA_050743445.1 Acidimicrobiia bacterium | reverse complement strand
GCCCCGATGGCCGCCACCGCCGCCGGGTCGGGGAATTCGAGCCGGGTGGCGGCCGTCTCGGCGGCGGCCGCCTCCGCCACCCGGGCTTCGGCGGCGGCCCGGTCGGCCTCGTACCTGCCCGCCTCCTTGCCCGACCGGCGGGCATCCCGGCTGCGGTACTGCTGGGCGCTGGAGAAAGCCAGCACCGGACTCATGAGGGCAAAGAGGAGGAACTCCCAGCGCCTGAGCAGGAAGGCGGCCAGGACCGAGAGCACCAGGGGCACGACGATCTGGATCCAGGGGAAGGGGTACTTCTCCCGGTCGGTGGGCGCGGCCGGCCAGATGACCTTCACCGCCTGGGGCGCCCGGCGGATGCGGGCCGGGCGATTGAAGGCCAGGCCCCCCTCGCCGTCGGGGCTCACGTCGGCGTCGGCCTGAGGCGCCGAGCGCACCTCGAGCACGCAGGCCCCGGCCTGGATGACGTGGCCGGGCCGGAGCAGGGCGGCTTCGCCCAGGCGGCGCCCGTCGACGGCGGTGGCGACGCCGTCGATCGGTTCGACGGCCGACCCCATCCCCGGCTCGGCCAGGAGCCGGAAGTGCTCACCGGCCACGCTCGCATGGTCGAGCCGGATGTCGGTCCCGGGGCCGGAGCCCACCACGTAGGTGCCCGAGCCCACCGGCCAGGCCCGGCCGGCCCGCGGTCCTCCCACCACGGCCAGCTCCTGCGGGGCGGTGGCCACCGGGTCGGCGTCGAGCGGCTCACCAACCCCGAGCCGGTCGCCGTCGCGCAGCGGGGTGTCACCCAGGCGGCCGTCACCCGCGAGTTGGACCTCGCCGGCGAAGAAGGGGCCGGACTGGACACCCTCGAGCGCCGTCAAAACCTCGGACGTGGCCACCTCGGGGTCGGCCCAGAGGACGACGTCGTCAGTACGGCCTGAGGCGGGCGCCACGAGTCGGAGGCTGAGACGCATCAGAGCATGCAGATTAGGGCTCGGCGTGTTCCGGCGTTCTTCCGGAACACCTGTCGTTCCGCAGGAACGCCAGGAATCAGCCGGGGCGGGGGCGGACGGTGACGGGCAGGCCGGAGAAGCGGGGCATGCCGGTGAGGGGATCCACGCCTTCGGTGGCGGACGTGAGCCGGTTCACACCCGGCGTGTCCCAGCCGTGGGGGAGGGAGACGGCACCGGGCCGGATCGAGTCCGTCACCTCGATGGCGGCGGCGGTCTCGCCGTGGGCGGTGGCCACCCCGACCTCGTCGCCGGAGCCGAGGCCGAGGCGGGCGGCATCGTCGGGGTGCATGAGGAGTGTGGGGTGCGGCGGCCGGGAGCGCGCCCGGGTCGAGTGGCGCAGGACGGAGTTGGACTGGCGGGGCAGGCGCCGGTTGATGAGCACCAGCGTGTCCCGCCCGTCGATGTCCTGCTCACCCCAGCGCCGGAGCTGGGCGGCGAGCTCGTCGGGGGCGAGGTCGAGGCGGCCCCGGGGGAGGCGCTCGGGGATCAGCCAGCCCGGCCCGGGGACGTCGGTCGGGGCCAGCCCCGAGGACGCCGAGCGGATCGCCTCCCACGGCACCCGGGCC
>JBOGFO010000463.1:0-4566 GCA_050743445.1 Acidimicrobiia bacterium | reverse complement strand
TTCCTGGCCAGGGCGCCAACCAAACGGCCCATCGACTCCTGCGCCGTCTCCGGATCGAGGTCGAGCGAGACCCATTCGTCCGGTAACAGCAGTGTGAATCCGTCGGGCATGTTCACTGCCCGATCATGCTCCCTTTGGTGACGAGTCCAAAGCCAAGCCAAGGGCCAGGAGCCCAACGAGAACCACCGCGAGACCGATGGCGGCCCGTTTGCCAGACTTCCGCGCGATTCCGGCGGCACCGAGGGCGGCGGCGGTGCCAGCAATCAGTGTGCCGTTTTGGAAGCCGACGAGGATGAGGACGGCGACCAGCCACGCCGCGAAGACGAGGAAGACAACTCCGACATCGCGAGGGCGTGCATTGGCGCGGCTGAAAGAGGTCGCCACAGTGTCGAGGAGTGGCGCCGTCTCGAAGACCTGCCCGAGTCTCCAACCGCCGAGACGCCACGCCCGGTCCGTCGAGGTGCCCTCTTGGGCCGGCTTGTAGGCGTGGAGCGCAGCGGGACGCTGCACTCCCGACCAGTGGGCCGGAAGGATGAGCGAGAAGGCGCCGATCATGAAATCCTCGACGGCGGTCGTCTCGTCGTCAGGGGCCCCACGCCCCCAGAAGCGCACCATGGCGACCTGCTCGGGGCGATGGGGGACGGGCACCCAGTAGTCGGAGACGACCCTGCGGCTGTTGGGATCGGCATCCAGCGGGGGCGTCATCTTCAGACCGGTGAGGCGGGTGATGGCCACTTCCTCGACCAGCGAGGCGGGCTCCGCCTCCGAGATCTCCTGACGAAGGGAGTCGACGGTCACGGGATGGCCGACATCAAAGATGCCCACGGCAACGCCCAGTTCGGCTCCGTTCCCGGTAGGCCCGGAGGTCCGGAACAACGCCCCCACGGGCTCCGCTTCGCCCGCGATCAGGCCAGCCACCGTCGCCTTCGCCCCCTGCAGGCCCCCTTCGCGCAGGTTCTTGTTGGCGGTAGTGGGTATGGCCCCTGCGCCCGGTATCTCCCACCCCGTCGGAACGGCGATGTGGAAACCATCCGGCGCCGTTGGCCAGTTCCGTCGCGTGAAAAGGGCCCCCTCCACCATTTAGGCCGCCCGAATCGTCACTGGGACCGCGGTCGCTTCGGGTGGCGGGCCCATCTGGATGGGCCCAATGATCTTCAAGGGGTCAGCTGCGTGTTTCCTCCAGAGGCCGCCCGCACCCTTCCCGGCCTCTTTGAGGTAGCCCCACTGTGTCGGATCTTCAGGTGTACCCAAGACCTTGGTCCAGAGGGCTCTTCCCTTGAGGACCAATGGCTTTGCTTCTCCGCCGAGTCTTCTTGCGTGCACAAAGAGGATCTGGCCGCCAGTGGGTGAACTCCCGAGGGCCGACAACTTGGGGCCCACCTGGGCGGCCCGCCGGCTGATTGCCTGGAACGCCTTCGTGGGCTTCAACAGCTTGCCGCCCGTCTTGAGCTTGCCCGCTCCGACGACGCCCACGACGGCCAGAGCTCCGTCTTTCGCCAGCGTGCCCCACGAGAGGTCAGCATCGTCGAAGACCGCCTTCGAGCTGATGTTGGCGCCGGCAGATACGGCGGTGGTCACTGCGGACGCTTGGAGTAACCAGAGTGCAGCAGGCCCCGCGAAGGCGACGAGTGCTCCACCAGATCCGACCATCAGGCCCACCGCCGCTACGACGGCGAGCGCCACGGCGACGACAGTCATGAGATCCGACAAGCGGTCGGCGATGTCGCCGATGGCGCGGAGGGACTTGTGGACGAGCCCGCTGACGGCACCCGTGACGGCGCCGGTGATGCGGGACCAGCGGGATTTGTTGTGGATGCCGATGTCGCTGGCGTGGCCGAGGCTGCCGAGGATCTTGGCTTCGGCTCCTTCCCGTTCGCCGCGGATGACCTCGATCTCGCAGCGGGCTTGGGCCAGACGGGCCCGGGCCGACTCGGTGGGGGTAGCCGCCGGGGCGGCAGCGTCCGGGAGGGTCATCCCGCCCGCGCCGGGAATCGCCGCCGCCACGAGATCCTGCACGAACCTCTGCTGCTCCTGGTCGGCGGCGATGGCCTTGTCGAGTTCCACGGTGGCCCTCGCCTGGAGCTGGCGGAGGCTCACCCCGTAGATCCGCAGGGCCTCCGAGGCCGACTGGTAGCTCCCGTGGAGTTTTCCAGCGGGCCGGGCAGCTTGCCGATCTCCTCTCGGAAGGCGTCGGCGGCCTCGCCCTGCCAGATGCTGTCGTCGGTGCCCTCCGCTAGGCGCCGGAGACGGCCTTCCACCTCGGCCGCGTCGGCGGCCGTGTCGGCGAAGAAGCCAGCCAGCACCTCGAAGGCGGTCGGATCCCCCGGGGCAGGATCACCGCCCACGATCTCCCACTCGGCGGGAGCTCTCACCGGGCGGGTTCCCCCCGGGCGGCGCAGGACATCGGCGCCTCCTCGTCTGTCCACTCCGAGCGAGCCGAACGATACAAGGGGTGGCAGGGAGGGGCAATCGAGTAGGCACGTCTGAAACCCACGCCGTGGGTGCCGGACGCTCGAGGCCCGCTGGGACTTTTCCCGACCCCGCGGCGCCTTGTCGCCACCGCCATCGGGCCCGGCCGACGTCGGTGGTAACGCCGGACGGGCGACGCCGACGCCCTCACCACGCGCGTCGGCCTCGCCGGGTGGAATTCCGGCGACTACTTCAGCACCGTCCTCGACCGGCTACGCCGTGGCCGCGGTGGCGCTGGGGGAGTAGCCCCGCTCCAGGGCCCAGGCGCACAGCTGCACCCGGGACGTGACCCGGAGCTTGGCCATGACGTGACGGACGTGGTTCTTGGCCGTCTGGTGGGCGATGCCCAGGGTGGCGGCCAGAGCCTTGTTGGAATGCCCGTCGACGATGAGCTGGACGATGTCCCGTTCCCGGTGGGTGAGGGTCACCGGGTCGCCCCGGCGCTGACCCGTGGGCCGGTGCCCGTCGAGGCGGGACACCAGGAGGCGTTCCCAGCCCGGAGGGAACGCCGTGCGGCCCGAGGCCACCTCGACCACCGCCCGGGTGAGGTCGGCAGGGTCCACCTCTTTGTGGACGAAACCGGTGGCGCCGGCCCGGAGGGCGTCCAGGAGGTCGTCCTCCCGGCGGGACCAGGTCAGCAGCAGCACGGGCACGCCGAGGCCGGGGACCCCGCCGATCCCGGGCCGGAGCGCCCGGGTGGCGGCCAGGGCCGCCGCCGGTGGCTCGAAGCTGACGATGGCGAGGTCGGGAGACTGCTGCGCCACCAGACCGGGCAGCTCATGCGGCTCGGCTGTCGAGCCGATGATGGCGGCTTCCCGTCCCCGGCGCAGCACGGACGTCAGGCCCTCGGTGAAGAAGGCGGACCGGTCGCCCAGGACACAGCGGATCATTGCGGCTTCACTCCCTTGTGATGTTCACGCTCGGTCACCGAACGGGTGACGTAAGCGTTTGCCGACATAAGCCCCGGCAGGGGCTCTCCGCCTGTCCTACAGCCTAGTGCGTAAATGGTCACATGTGCCACTTGAGTGTTCACAAGCGACGGGAGAATACGCCAGTACCAGTACCTGGACGGGTACTTCCGCGGTACCGATGAGCCATTTGCACCGGATGTCCGTTCTGTCACGTTACGGGAGTGCAGGCCACCCGTGAACACGGATTGTGGTGGACCAGGGCCAGGGGCGGAGTGTCCCTTCTGGCATCGATCGGAGGTCGATGGTGAGCATGTTCAAGCACGGGAGGTTGCGGTCCGTCACGGCGATTTCCGTCGCGGTTTTGGGACTGATGGCCACCTCGGTCGCGCCGGCAGGCGCCGGCCGGTCAGGTGGTACAGCCCGGGCGGCCGCCTTCGCCCTCAATGTGGACGTCGAACTGCTCGGCGCCCTGCCGCTGGACCTCGGGCCGCTGGCCCGCGTCCGGCTCTCAGGTGACGCCGGGCCCAAGTACGAGAACGTCGTCAAGGCAATTCTCCCCGAGCTGCTCGAGGCCCTGGTGCTGGCCTCGGGCGCGGAGACGGAGCTGAAGGATCTGTCGGCCAAGGCTTCGTCCCGGGTGGCGACACTCAAGCTCAAGCTGCTGGGTGAGCTCCTCATCAAGGTGCTGAAGAGCGAGTGCCACGTGACCAAGGACACTGTCGAGGTCGCATCCGACGTCGTGTTCGCCGACGGGTCGGTCCTCGGCATCGCGGTCGACATGGTCGGCCTCCAGGCCCGTCCCAACAGCCGGGTGACGATTCCCGGTGTGGGCAGCCTGATCCTCAACGAGCAGATCATCGAGAAGCGCTCCAGCTCCCGCAGCGGCCGGTTGGTCGTCACGGTCAACGCCCTGCGCCTCGAGCTGGACGGCATCCTGGGTACCGGTGACGTGACCGTGGCCCAGTCGGTGTGCAAGCTCCGGGGCCCGGGTGTGGGCAAGGACCTGAAGATCGTCTCCACCACCAACGGCAACGACACGTCGGACCAGGTGGGCGAGAACAACGGCGATGACGACAACCATCTACTGGGCGGCCTTCTGGGTGACAACGGCGGGCTGCTCAACGTGTCGAACATCCTGGGCGGTGGACTCCTCGGCGGCGGCGGCCTCGGGGGAGTGCTCTAGGGG
>JBOGFO010000462.1:0-1630 GCA_050743445.1 Acidimicrobiia bacterium | reverse complement strand
CGTGGGTCTCGTCGATCCCACCGGGGCGGAGGGCGAGGACTTAGAGCGCCGGCGGGCCTGGCTGCGGGTCCTCCACGCCGGCGGCTGGGTGGGCGTCCACTGGCCCGCCGCCCACGGGGGCCGGTCGGCCGGTCTCATGGAGCACGCCCTGTACCTGCTCGAGTGCGCCGCCGCCGGCGCGCCCGAACCCGTCAACACCATCGGCATCAACATGGTCGGGCCCACCCTGATCGAGCACGGAACCGACGAGCAGCTCGACCTCCTGCCCGGCATCCTCTCCGCCGACGCCATCTGGTCCCAGCTGTTCAGCGAGCCCGAGGCCGGCTCCGACCTCGGCAACATCAACACCCGGGCCCGCCCCACCGACGACGGGGGCTGGGTCGTCAACGGCCAGAAGGTGTGGACCTCGTGGGGGCTGGTGGCCGACCTCGGCCTCCTCATCGCCCGCACCGGCTCTCACGTCGGGGACACCCCGGGCCCCGGGAAGGGTTTCCGGGGCCTGTCCTGCTTCGTGATGGACATGCGGGCCCCCGGCGTCACCGTGCGGGGCCTGCGCCAGATGAGCGACAACGTCCACTTCGCCGAGGTCTTCCTCGACGACGTCGTTCTGCCCCCAGGAGCCTTGATCGGCAAGGAGAACGAGGGCTGGACGGTGGCCAGCACCACGCTGGCCCACGAGCGGACGACCGCCATCCTCTCCCGCCATGCCACCACCCTGGCGGCGGCGGCCAAGCTCGTGGAGCTGGCCGCCCGGCCGGGTACCCCGGCGCCATTGCGGGACCGGGCCGTGGCCGTGTGGAGCGAAGCCCAGATCTTCTGCCTCAACGGCTACCGGGGCGTGGTCGAGGCCGCCGGCGGCACCTTCTCCCCCGCCATCTGGCTCCAGCGCATGCAGTGGGGCCTCGTCAGCCGGCGGATCTTCGAGACGGCGGCGGCCCTGCGGGGCGCCGGCGCCCTTCTGGCCGAGGACCCCGACGACCCCGACGCCGCCGACTGGAACCGCCTCCTGCTCGCCTCCCGGGGCTGGACCATCGGCGGTGGCACCACCGAGATCCAGCGCAACATGCTGGGCGAGAAGGTGCTGGGCCTGCCCCGCGAACCCAAGCGGTAGCCGAGGGCGCTGATTCCACACAGAATCTCCACGGAAGGCCTGGGACTCCGCGACACCCGGTTCCCTACTCTCGGGTCATGGAACCTCGTCTGATCCTGCCGGACCTGCCGGACTGGGCCGACCTCAGGCTGGCTCGCCCCCCGGACGGGACTGTGGTGGTGGCGGCCCTGGTGGCCGGAGCGATGGCGGACGTGGCCGTCCGTTCCGGTGGGGCCCTCGCCGCGGCCGTGATGGTGGCCGCCGTTTGCCGCCATGCTTCTCGGGGCGGACCGGTCGCAGAGCGGGCCGTCCCGCGCTCTCCTGGGCGTCGCTCCCGTCTTCGGGGCCTTTCTCGCCTTCCGCGCCAGTCCCTGGCTCCTGCCTCTCGACGTCCTGGCCTCAGGCGCGCTCCTCGCCCTCGCATCGTCCCTGGCCCGGCGCGGTTCGCTCCTCGACCTCCCACTCCTTGGCCTCGCCGCCCGCAGCATCCACGCCGGCCTGCACGGATTGGCCGCGCCCGCCTTCGCCTGGCAGGGGCTC
>JBOGFO010000461.1:0-4541 GCA_050743445.1 Acidimicrobiia bacterium | reverse complement strand
GCGAATGCCCGCCGGCCGGTGACGAGCGCCACGGCCAGCGCCACCGGGTCGGCCCCCAGGGTGAGCCCGCCCACGGCGTCGAACTCCAATCCCTCCACGGCTTCCATCACGGCCCGGCCGACGGCCTCCACGCAGTCACCCCGGAAGGTGACCTGGCGGGCGTCGAGATACCAGGAGGAGGTCCGGCCCGAGGCCAGAGTGAACTCGCCCGTGCGCAGCGAGTGACGCCGCAGGGCGTCGAGCAGCTCGGCCCTCGCCTCGGCCACCTTCAGCGCCCGGAGCGGCCCGCCGTCACCGTGACTCCGGGGGACACCCCCCGGCCCCCGGGCGCCCGGGTGAGCAGCGAGCGGAGCAGGGCGGCGCCGTCGGACGACCCCAGGACCTCCTCGGCGGCTCGCTCGGGATGAGGCATGAGCCCGACCACGTTGCCCGCCTCGTTGCAGATGCCTGCGATGTCATCGAGGCTGCCATTTGGGTTGTCGACGTAGCGGAACACCACTTGATCCCGGGCCCGGAGACGGGCCAGCGTCTCGGGATCGCAGACGAAGTTGCCCTCGAAGTGGTTGATCGGGATACGGAGGATCTGACCGGGTTCGCACAGGCTGGTGAGGACACTGGCCGACGTCTCCACCCGTACCTCAACCGTCTCGCACCTGAACTTCAACCCGGCGTTCTTCTGCAGTGCACCGGGCAGCAGACCGGCCTCCGTCAAAATCTGGAAGCCGTTGCAGATTCCGACAACTGGACCACCCTCCGCGGCGAAGGCCGACACCGCGTCCATCACGGGTGAGAAGCGGGCGATGGCACCGGTACGCAGGTAGTCACCATGGGCAAATCCGCCGGGAAGGACGACCGCATCGACGCCCCGCAGGTCACGGTCGGCGTGCCAGAGCAACTCGGCCGAGCCACCGATCGAACTCACGGCCCAGACCACGTCGTGCTCGCAATTCGTACCGGGGAACAGTACGACTCCGACCCGCGTACTCATCGATGATTCACCGGGAAGAGCTCGATGCTGAAGTCCTCGATGACGGGATTGGCCAGCAGGCGGGAACACATCTCCTCCACCTGGGTCCGGGCCGTGCCCTCGTCGTCGGCGTCCACCCGCAGGCGGATGCTCTTGCCCACCCGCACCTGCGACACGTTGGCGTACCCCAGGGCGGGCAGGGCCCGCTCGATGACACCGCCCTGAGGATCGAGGATGCCCGGCCGGTGCCCGACCTCGATCCGGGCCTCGAAGGCCGTCATGCCGTCTCGCCCCCGTACCAGTCGTCGAAGCTCGACTCGGTGAGGAGGTCGTACGCCTCGATGTAGCGCGACCGGGTACCGGCCACCACGTCGTCGGGGAGCGGGGGTGGCGGCGGAGTGCCGTCCCAACCGGCGTCGAGCAGGTACTGGCGCACGTACTGCTTGTCGAAGGAGGGCGGCACCGTCCCCGGCTCCCAATCCTCGGCGGGCCAGAAGCGGGAGGAATCAGGGGTCAGCGCTTCGTCGATCAGGATCAGCCGGCCTCCCACCTCGCCGAACTCGAACTTGGTGTCGGCCAGCAGGATGCCCCGCATGGCCGCGCTGGTGGACCCGAACCGGTACAGGGCGATCGACAGCTCCCGCAGCTCCTCATAGCGGGACTGTCCCACCAGGGACACCGCCTCCTCGGGCGTCAGGGCGACGTCGTGGCCCTCCGTGGCCTTGGTGGTGGGGGTGAAGATCGGCTCCTCGAGCACATCCGCCTGGGCCAGGCCCTCGGGAAGCTGCACGCCGTTGACCGTCCCCGACTTGTCGTACTCCTTCCAGGCCGAGCCGAACAGGTACCCCCGCACCACGCACTCCATCGGGACGGGCTGCGCCGCCCGCACCAGCATCGCCCGGCCCGCCACGTCCGGCCCGCAGATGGAGGGCAGGTCGGTGGGGTCGGCCGAGATCAGGTGGTTCTCGACCAGATCGCTGGTGGCGTTGAACCAGTACGCGGACAGGCCGGTCAGGACCCGCCCCTTGTCCGGGATCGGCTGGTCGAGCACGACGTCAAAGGCCGAGATGCGATCGGACGCCACCATCAGCAGCGAGTCCTCCGACACCTCGTAGACCTCTCGCACCTTGCCCGAGCGCACCTTGGGCAGAGCGATGGAACCCACTATCCGTCCTCCTCGTCGAGTGTGTCGAAGACACGCCCGGCGTGAGCCAGGGCGGCCTTCAGGTCGAAGCAGGCGGCGATTCGCTCTGGGGACAGCCGATCCGCCACCTCAGGATCGGCGAGCAGGATCTCGTGGAACGGCCGGCGCTGCTCCCAGGCGGCCATGGCGGCCCGCTGGGTGATGCGATAGGCGGCGTCCCGGGACAGGCCGGCCTCCACCAGCGCCAGGAGCACCGGCTGCGAGAACACCAGCCCGTAGGACCGCTCCAGGTTCTCCAGCATCCGCTCCGGGAAGACCTCGAGGCCCTCCACGATGTCGGCGAAGCGGACCAGCAGGTAGTAGGCGAGCATGGCCGAGTCGGGCAGGGTGACCCGCTCCACCGAGGAGTGGGAGATGTCCCGCTCGTGCCACAGGGCCACGTTCTCGAGGGCGGGCACCACGTTGGCGCGCACGACCCGGGCCAGCCCGCTCAGCTGCTCGCAGCGGACCGGGTTGCGCTTGTGGGGCATCGCCGAAGACCCCTTCTGGGCCCCCTTGGCGAACGGCTCCGCCGCTTCACCGACCTCGGTGCGCTGCAGATGGCGGATCTCGGTGGAGAACGCCTCCACGGCGGCGGCGGCCGAGGCGCAGGCGTAGGCGAACTCGGCGTGGCGGTCGCGGGCCAGCACCTGGGTGGCGGGCACGGGACGGAGGCCGAGGTGCCGGCAGACGGCCGCCTCCACCTGGGGATCCACGTTGGAGTAGGTCCCCACCGCTCCCGAGAGCTTGCCGACGGCCACCGCGTCCCGGGCCCGGACCAGCCGGGCCCGTTCCCGGCGCATCTGGAGCGCCCACAGGGCCAGCTTGGCGCCCATGGTGGTGGGCTCGGCGTGGATGCCGTGGGTCCGCCCCACCATGGGGACGTCGCGCAGCTCCCGGGCCCGCTTGGCGATGACCTCCTCGAGGCGGCCGGCGGCCTCCACCAGGAGGTCGGCGGCCCGGGCCAGGGTGAGCGACAGGGCGGTGTCGACCACGTCCGAGGAGGTGAGCCCGTAGTGGATCCATTTCCCGGCCGGCTCGCCCACCCGCTCGGCCACCGTGTCGACGAAGGCGGCCACGTCGTGGTTGGTGACCCGCTCCCGGGCCTCGATCTCGGCCACGTCGAACCCGGCCCGCTCCCGGATGGCGGCGGCGGCGGCGGCGGGGACGACCCCGAGCTCGGCCCAGGCCTCCACGGCCAGGATCTCCACCTCCAGCCAGGTGCCGAACTTGGCCTCGTCGGTGAACAGGTCCTTCATGGGCGAGATGGAGTACCGGGGGATCACGAGGCCGCCAGCTCCTTCGCCGCGATGTCCCGGCGGTACTGGGCGCCGGGCCAGGAGATGCGCTCGGCCGCGGCGTAGGCCCGGGTCCGGGCCTCGGAGATCGATGCCCCGAGGCCGCTGACGTTGAGGACCCGGCCGCCGCTGGTGACGACCTCGCCCTCTTCGTTGCGACTGGTCCCGGCATGGAACACCGTGACGCCCTCCACCTCGCCGGCTGCTTCCAGACCAAGGATAGGGTCGCCGGTCCGGGGTGCGGCCGGGTACCCCTCCGACGCCATCACCACGGTGACGCAGGCGTCGTCCCGCCACTCCACCGGCGTCCACAGCCGGCCCTCGGCCGATTCCCGCAGGTGGACGGCCAGGTCGGAGGCGAGCCGGGGGATCACCACCTGGCATTCCGGGTCGCCGAAGCGGACGTTGTACTCCAGGATCTTCGGGCCCTCGGGCGTGAGCATGATGCCGGCATAGAGGATCCCCCGGTAGGGGACCCCCCGGCCTTCGAGGTGGTGCAGGGTCGGGGCCACGGCTTTGGCCATGACCTCCTCGACGACGTCGGAGCCGAACATGGGCACCGGCGAATAGGCCCCCATCCCCCCGGTGTTGGGGCCGGTGTCCCCTTCGCCGATCCGCTTGAAGTCCTGGGCCGGCGCCAGCCCGAGGGCGGCGTCGGGGCGCCCGTCGCACAGGACGAGCAGGGAGAGCTCGGGGCCGGTGAGGCCCTCCTCGATGACCACCGTGCGGCCGGCCTCGCCGAAGGCCTCCCCCGACAGGTAGGCCCGGACCGCGTCCCGGGCCTCGGCCAGCGACTCGGTGACGAGGACGCCCTTGCCCGCCGCCAGGCCGTCGGTCTTCACCACATAGAAGCCGGGGAGCGTCTCGAGGAAGGCGGCGGCCCGGTCCTCGTCGGTGAACGTGCCGTACCGGGCGGTGGGAACCCCGGCGTCAGCCAGCACCGACTTCATCCACGCCTTCGAACCTTCGAGGCGGGCGCCGGCGGCCCGGGGGCCGAAGGCGAGCCGGCCCCGGGCCTCGACCGCGTCGACCACGCCGGCCACCAGGGGCACTTCGGGGCCGACCACCACCAGCTCGGCGTCGAGGTCATCGG
>JBOGFO010000460.1:0-2483 GCA_050743445.1 Acidimicrobiia bacterium | reverse complement strand
CATGGGGATCTTCCGCCTCGCCCACGTCGACCTGCGGGTTCCCGACCTCGACCTGGCCACGGCCTACTACACCGAGGTCATCGGGATGCAGCTCGTCGAGCGGGACGAGGAGAACGTCTTCCTCAAGTGCTGGGACGAGGCCGACCACCATTCCCTCCGCCTCCGCTACGCCAACCGCAACGGCCTCGACCTCATGTCCTTCAAGGTGGAGGCGGAGGACGACCTGGCCACCCTGGAGCGCCGGGTGGAGACCTACGGATACGCCGTGCGCCGGGTGTCCAAGGGGGAAGAGGTCGGCCAGGGCGAGTCGATCCGCTTCGAGACCCCGTCCGGCCAGCTCATGGAGCTCGTCCACGACGTCGAGAAGGTGGGCGGCCTGCTGGGCAAGCTGAACCCCAGCCCCATGCCCGTCGGACTGCCCGGCATCGCCCCGCCCCGCCTGGACCACACCCTGGTCACCGCCGAGGAGGTGGGCGAGGCGTGCCGGTTCTACATGGACGTGCTCGGCTTCCGCCTCACCGAGCAGCTCATCGACGGCAACGGCCATCAGCTCGGGGTGTGGCTGGAGCGCTCCGGCACCCCGCACGACCTGGCCGTGGTGGTCGGGCCCAACGGCGGCTTCCACCACATGGCCTTCTGGCTCGACGACTGGGACCACGTCCGCAAGGCGGCCGACATCCTGGCCTACAACGGCATCGAGCTCGACGCCGGCCCGACCCGCCACGGGATCACCCGGGGCAACACCATCTACTTCTTCGATCCGCTCGGGATCCGCAACGAGGTCTTCACCGGGGGCTACGCGGTCGACCCCGACTTCCCCACCATCACCTGGACCGAGGACCAGTTCGGCCGGGGCCTCTTCTACTGGGAGGGCGAGATCAACACCCGCTTCCTGAGAACTCACACCTGATCATGGCGACGGGCACCCGGTTCCTGCGGAACACGCCCGCCGCGTGCCGATGGGGGCCCCTGCCCCATCGGCCCCGGTGGAACGCCGCCAAGGAGGTTTGAACCAGTGGGCATCCTGCGGCTGTCGCACGTGGAGGTCCGGGTCCCGGACCTGGAGTTGGCCACCGCCTACTACACCGAGGTCCTCGGCCTGATCGAGACGGCCCGGGAGGCGGACCGGGTGTTTCTCAAGTGCTGGGACGAGCACCAACACCACTCGGTGATCCTGCGCTTCGCTCCCACCTACGGCCTGGAGCACATGGGCTTCAAGGTCGAGCACGAGGACGACCTCGCCGCCGCCGAGTCGCTGGTCGAGTCGATGGGCTCGACGGTGAAGCGGTTCTCCCCCGGGGAGCTGGCGCCCGGCCACGGCGCCGCCGTCCGCTTCGACACCCCGTCCGGGCACGTCATGGAGCTCGTCTACGGGATGGCCCAGGTGGGCAACATGCTGCCCCGCATGAACCCCGCCCCCCGGCCCCAGTCCCTGGTCGGCATCGCCCCGCCCCGGGTCGACCACGTCTTCCTCACGTCCGAGGACGTGGACTCCTCGACGGAGTTCTTCCGCCGGTTCGGCTTCCGGCTGACCGAGCAGATCCTGGCCCGTGACGGTCACCAGCTGGCCACGTTCCTGGAGCGCTCCCACACACCCCACGACATCGCCTTCGTGACCGGGCCCAACGGCGGGCTGCACCACTTCGCCTTCTGGCTCGACGACTGGAACGAGGTGCGCACGGCGGCCGACACCCTCGCCTACCACGGGGTGCCCATCGACGTGGGGCCCACCCGCCATGGCGTGACCCGGGGATACACGATCTACTTCTTCGATCCGGTGGGGAACCGCAACGAGGTGTTCACCGGCGGCTACTGGGTCGACCCCGACTTCGAGACCATCACCTGGACCGAGGAGCAGATGGGCAGGGCCATCTTCTATTACGAGGGTCAGGTCAACGACCGCTTCTTCACGGTGCACTCCTGATGAGCGACCAGAGCGGCAACGGCAGTCCCGACCTGCCCCGCACCGAGCGGTACGAGGCGCCCCTCTACCTCGCCCGGTACCTGGAGCGCCAGGCCCGCCAGCGGGCCGGGAACGGCGAAGCCGACGCCCCGGGCGACGACAACACCCCGCTGTACCTCCGGCGCTTCCGGGAACGCCGGGGGGCGCCGCCCGGATTCGACTCGCCGCCGCCCGAGACCCAGGCCTGGAACGCCAAGTACGCCGAGGTGGCCCGGTCCAAGGAGATCGTGGCCCCGCCCGAGGCCCGCATCCCGTTGCGCGCCCAGGTCCGCCTGGTCCGCCACGGCGAGACCCAGGGCTACTCGACCGACTCGGGGCTGACCCCGCTCGGCGGCTGGCAGTCGCACAAGCGGGGCTTCGACATCTCCAAGGGGGTGCGCGACGGCGACGTGGTCCGCCTGGTGTGCGCCGACACCGCCCGGGCCCGCCAGACGGCCGAGCACATGCACCGGGGCCTGCTCGACGGCCTCGAGCAGTGGGGCCGGACGGCGGAGATCACCGGGCCCGAGCCCCTCCCCGA
>JBOGFO010000459.1:0-4922 GCA_050743445.1 Acidimicrobiia bacterium | reverse complement strand
CCGCGGCCGCCTCGGTGAGACCGGCTTCGGTGAGGTCGGCGGTGTGGGCGAAGCCGGTGCTGGTCCCGGACACGACCCGGATCCCGGCGCCCCGCTCCCGGCCGGCGGTGAACTCCTCGATGCGGCCGTCGTCGAGCCGGGCACCGGCGTTGCGGCGGTCCTCCACGAACACCTCGGCGAACTCCCCGCCCGTCCGCAGGGCGGCGGCCAGCACCCGCTGCAGCACCGATTCTTCGATCATGGAGGTCCCTTCGGGAGGACTGAGGGCGGGAGCGGTGCTCGCCGTATGCGACCGCTCCCGCCAGGTACACCTATCGTACGGGCGTGGACCTGTCTCCGGGTCTCGCTGCGATCATCGACCATGTGGTCAGCGAGTCCGACACCTCCGCCGCCATGGGCACCTCCGACGTGCCCGTCCTCTCCACGCCCCGCATCATCCTCCTGGCCGAGCAGGCCACCGGTGAGGCCCTGGCCGGGCGGCTCGAGCCGGGGATGAGTGCCGTCGAGCACCGGGTGGAGATCAGCCACGTGGCTCCCACGCCGGTGGGCGCCAACGTGCGGGCCGAGGCCGTGCTCGAATCCATCGACGGCCGCCGGCTGGTGTTCCGGGTCACCATCAGCGACCAGCGGGGCCTGGTCGCCGCCGGGCGCTTCACCCGGGTCATCGTCTCCCGGGACCGATTCCTGGAGAAGGCCAACGCCGAGCCGGCCGGGAAGTAGCGCTACATCAGCACGCTCGAGCGGGGATACACGTCCTCGGGGTCGGTGAGCACGTTCAGCAACGCCGGGACCCCGGCGGCCAGGGCCCGGTCGATGGCGGGGCCCACCTCGGAGGGGCGCTCGACCAGCTCGCCGTAGCCGCCGAGGGCGGTCACCACCTGGTCGTAGCGGGTGCCGGGCCGCAGCTCGGCCACGACGTCGTAGCCGTAGAGGGCCCGCATGGGGTGCTTCTCCAGCCCCCATATGCCGTTGTTGCCCACGATGGCCACCACCGGGGCCTGGTGGCGCACCAGGCTGTCGAAGTCCATGAGCGAGAACCCCGCCGCCCCGTCACCGAGCAGCAGGAACACCTGGCGGTCGGGATGGGCCAGGCGGGCGGCCAGGCCGTAGCCCGGCCCGGTCCCCAGGCACCCGTAGGGCCCGGGGTCGAGGAAGCACCCGGGCGTGTCGGTGTCGACGAACTTGCCGGCGTAGGAACCGAAGTCGCCACCGTCGACCACCATCACCGCATCCGGCTCGGCCCGCCGGGCCAGCTCCCCGTAGATCCGGGCCGGGTGGACGGGCGACGAGTCACGGGTGAGCGCCGGATGCTCGGCCTCCCGGCGGCTGCGCTCCTCGACCGAGAGCCGGGCCACCCATTCGTCCCGTCCGCGGGGAGTGGCGCCGCGCTCCGCCAACCCCGAGAGGATGGCGGTCAGGTCGCCGGCGGCGGACGCCGCCAGGTCGACGTGACCGGCCAGCTGGGAGGCGTCCTCCACCAGGTGCACGACCCGGGCCCCACCGGAGAAGGATCCGAAGCCGAGGCGGAAGTCGAGCGGGGCCCCCACGGCGAGCACCAGGTCGGCCTCCTTCAGGGCGGTGGACCGGGCTCGGGAGAAGGCCAGGGGATGGCGGGAGGGGAGCGTCCCCCGCCCGAGTCCGTTCATCAGCACCGGCACGAAGCTGGCCTCCGCCGCCGACCGCAGGGCGCCCTCGGCCCCGTCCCAGTAGACGCCGGCTCCGGCCACGATCACCGGCCGCTCCACCTCGGCCAGCAGCTTGGCGACGGCCGCCACCGCCTCAGGGTCGGGTTCGACGCCGCGCCCGGGACCGGCGGGGGCCGGGAGGTCGGCCTCGGCCCGGGAGAAGAACCAGTCGGCGGGGACGTCGAGGAAGGACGGGCCCCGGGGCGGGGTGGTCGCAGCGGCCAGGGCGGCCGCCACCTCGGGGCCGATCTCGGCGGTGCCGGCCGCCGTCCTCGCCCGCCGGGTGACCGACTCCACCAGGGGGACATGGTCGACCTCCTGGAGCGAACCCGAGCCCCATTTCCCGGTCGGCGCCCGCCCGCCGATCACCACCAGGGGCGACCCGCTGAACCAGGCGCTGGTGAGGGCGCTCATGCCGTTGGTCACGCCCGGGCCGGCGGTGAGGGCCGCCACCCCGGGACGGCGGGTGACCTTGGCCCATCCCTCGGCGGCGAAGGCGGCCGTCTGCTCGTGCCGGGTGTCGATCAGGCGGATGCCGGCGTTGACACAGCCGTCGTAGAAGGGGAAGAGGTGGCCGCCCGAGAGGGTGAAGACGACATCGACGCCCTCCTGACGCAGCACTTCGGCGGCGAAGTTGCCCCCGTGTCCCTCCATTTTCCGCCTCCCTGGACTCGATTCGACCCGGCTCTTTCGTCTCGCCGAGCGATCCCTAACCGACTATCGGGTAACCGACGCCAGGTAGGCTAAGCGCCGTGAGAGGGCGAGCCACACCTGGGTGGTGGTCCGTGGCGCGCATCGTCGCCAGCGCGGTCATGCTCGGCCTGCTTCTCCCCCGCATCCACCTGGCGTCGCTGCTGCCGGACACCCGTCACGCCGACACCCTGGCCTACGTCGCGCTGGGGATCACGGTGACCTTGGGGGGCTTCGCCCTCTCGGCCTGGCGCTGGCAGCGGGTCCTGTGGGTCCTGGACGTGCGCTCCCGCCTCTCGACCCTGCTCTCCCACTACCTGGCCGGGCAGTTCGTGGGGAACTTCCTACCCTCCACGATCGGAGGCGACGTCCTGCGGGTCAGCCGCCTGTCGACCAGCGTTCCCGGTGCCGACTCCTTCGCCTCGGTCGTGATCGAACGGCTCACCGGCTGGATCGTGCTGCCGGTCCTCACCCTGGCCGGACTCGCCCTGCACCCCTCCCTCCTCAGCCTCGGGGTGGCCAGCCGCCTCGCCCTGGCCTTGTCGCTGGGCACCCTCCTGCTGCTCGCCGCGCTGGTCGTCGTGGCCGGCAGCCCTCGCCTGGCCGGTCGCTTCGCCGCCCACGAGGGCCGGACGCGCTTCATCGGCGCCGTCCACCTCGGGATCCAACGCCTTCGCCGCCGCCCGGCGGCCGCCGTCGGCGTGCTCGGCGTGGCCACCGTGTACCAGCTCTCCACGGTGGCGGCCGTCTACCTCGCCACCCGGGCCCTCGGCCTGCACCTCCCCGTGGCCGCCGTCCTGGCCTTCGCCCCGGTGGTGGCCATCGCCCAGGTCCTCCCCTTGTCCCTCAACGGACTGGGGGTGCGCGAGGGGGCGTTCGTCCTTTTCCTCGGCCCGCTCGGCGTCGGTGCCGGCCAGGCCATCGCCGTGGGCCTGCTCGTCTACGGCATGACCCTGGCGGTCAGCCTCCTCGGGGCGCCCGCCTTCGCCGTCGGAACCCGGTCGCGGGCCCTGCCTGCCTGATGGCGACGCCCGTCGGTCAGGGAGCCCTGGCCACCCCGGGAGAGACCAGGTCCCCCCGGCTGCGCTGGTGGCGGGAGGTGCTCATCATCCTGGGGCTGTCGGTGATCTACAACTTCGTCCGCGGCGGGAGCGAGGGGACCACGGCTCTGGCCCTCGAGCACGCCCGGGAGATCATGCGCTGGCAGCGGATGGTCGGCATCAACTTCGAAGAGAGCCTCCAGGACTGGGCGCTGCACTTCAAGCCCCTGGTGATCGCGCTCAACTACGTCTACGGCTCCCTGCACTTCCTCGTGACCGGGGGCGTGATCATCTTCCTGTTCCAGCGCCACCCGGGGCACTACCGCCGCTGGCGCACCGCCCTGGTGGTGGCCACCTTCCTGGGCCTGGTGGGCTTCGTCACCTGGCCGCTGATGCCTCCCCGGCTGCTCCCGGCCGACTACGGCTTCGTCGACACCCTGGCGAAGTACCCGACCCTGTGGTCGTTCGACTCCGGCGCCCTGAACAAGATCTCCAACCAGTACGCGGCCATGCCCAGCCTCCACTTCGCCTGGGCCGTCTTCTGCACCTTCGCCCTCCTCCACGTCGTGCGCCATCCCCTGGCCCGCCTGGCCGCCACGGCCTACCTGCCCCTCACGCTGGCCGCCATCGTGCTCACCGGCAACCACTTCTTCCTCGACGCCGTCGGGGGGGCCGCAGTCTTCGGGATCGGCTATCTGGTCGCCCGCCGCTTCACCCCCGACGACCGGACCGCAGACCGCGTCCCCTCGTCCGCCTTGATCTGATGTCAGCGGCCGAGTGGCTGGCCGTGGCCCGCATCGGGGTCGGGCTGTGGTGGCTGGAGAGCTGGCGCCACAAGAACAAGGCGGCCTGGTTCGAGCGGGGGTCGGGCATCTCCTGGGCCGCCTCGGTGGCCGAGAAGCACCGCTGGGCCTTCGTCCGCCGGGCCTTCGCCGGCATCGTCGCCCCCCGACCGAAGCTGATGGCCTACCTGGTCGTCTACGGCGAGCTGGCCATCGGCCTCGGGTTGGTGGCCGGCTTCCTCACCCCGGTGGCGGCCGTCGCCGGCCTGGTGCTGAACCTGTCGTACTTCGTGCTCATGATCCACGACTGGGCCGAGCAGGGGCAGAACTTTATGATGGCCCTCATCCAGGTGGTGACACTGGGCAGCGCGGCGTGGAACACGTGGTCGCTCGACGCTGCGCTCGGCTTGTTCGGCGCCGGCTAATCCCGTCCCGCAAGAGCGAAAAGCCGCTCCGACGGGCCTTTGGCTCACGCGGGATGAGGGGGGTGCGCCGGCGCCGGGAGGCACCGAAAGGCGCAGCGAAGGGCGCGGGCGTTGCTCGAGCGCCGTCGTGTGGTTGACGTTTGGTGGCTTGAGGGCAAAGTGCACACCCCATGTGCACTTTGCCCGCAAAGCACCCGCCGGGCGCCGGAACCCCAGGCCCGCCAACCCCCAACCCCCACCGCGCCCTTTGCCTTCCCCACGGCAGCGCCAGGCCGAACCCCATCGCGCGTTAGCCAAACC
>JBOGFO010000458.1:0-1772 GCA_050743445.1 Acidimicrobiia bacterium | reverse complement strand
AGTTCAGGACACCCGACGATGCCGGCGCCCATCGGGGGCGCCGGCATCGTCGCGTCACGCCGAGCTCTTAGCCCAGTCCCCCGGATCGCTTCCAGGAATTGGGCCGATCGGCCTATCCAGCGAGCTCGTTGGCGAGCCGATAACTGAAATAGATCGCATGCCAATAGGAGGGACTGGAACCGTGAACCTTTTCGTTCTGAAGTCCTGGATCGACGCCAAGTTCAACCGTGACGAGACCGGGGCCAGCATGGTGGAGTACGGCCTTCTTCTGGCCCTCGTGGCCGTCATCGCCATCGTCGCCCTCCGGTCCCTCGGCGAGAACGTGTCGGACAAGTTCTCCGACGTCAGCACCAGCCTCAACTAAGTCCCGGACACACATACGATGCCGGCGCCTCCTCAGGGCGCCGGCATCGTCGCGTCCGCACGGTTCAGCTCTCGGGGGCTCAGCCGATCTCGGCGAGCACCTCCCCGATGATCTTGGTCGCCTTGTGCGCGGGCAGGGGATCGCCACCTTCGGCCTCGGCCACCTCGGCGGCGAAGGCCTCGACGGAGGGGACCCCGCCGACGAGCACGTGGCGCAGGGCCTCCCCGCTGGCGGTGGGGTCGTCGAGCGCGGCCACCGCCGGGGCGACGGCATGGTCGGATGACGTGGCCACGGCGTGGATGAGGGCCATGGCTTCCTGGCGGCCGGTGGCGGTCGAGACGGCCGGGCCCCGATCGGGGTTCTGCTGGCGGTCCCATTCGGCGAGCGCCCCGTCGTACCCACCCTCGCCAGGGTGCAACACCCGGGTGGTGGGCGTGGTGTCCACTTGCGTGACCTCGCCATCGCCGTCGGCGCCGGCGGATGGGGTCTCCGCACCGTCGTCGGTTTCGTCCCGCCGGTCCGGCGCCACCGGAACGACGAGCGTGCCATCGGGATTGCGAACGATCTCCATGAGGTGGTCTCCTCCTCGGGCTGACGGCGCCCGGCTTCCGCCGGCGACCAATTCCTACCCAGGTGGGCTCCCTCAGATGTGCCGCCCCGCCTTTCGACTCACAGGGCCAGGGTCACGGCACGGTGCCGAGGGCCTGCCGGAGGGTGTCGGAGAGCGGGTGGTCGGCGGGCAGGCGGGCCTGGGTGGCCTCCACGAAGTCCTCGTCGCTCAGCTCCACCTCCTCGCCGCCGGTCAGGACCCGCTGGCGGCCCGGTCCGGTCGGCTCGACCGTCACCGGCTTGTCATTCTCGGCCAGGACGAAGAGGCCGAACACGACGCGCCACGCGGTGCGGGCCTCTCGTTCCGACTCCCCCACCGCCACGCCGATGTCGTCGCCGTGGGTGGCGTACTCGGCGGCGAGGTGGAAGGCCTGGAGCCAGGACGGGTAGTCCCCGATGCTGCTGTCGACGGTGCCGTGGCGGCCCCGGTCCCGCATCTCTTGGCGGAAGGCGGCGTTGGCCGTCCGCCACGCGTCGATCACCTCGGCCGCGGGCTTTCGGCCGTACCGGTCGTTGTTCCAGGTGTTGAAGGATTCGACGTCCTTGACGCCGGCCTGGCCGGCCTCCTCGAAGAGGGCGGCGACGGCGCCGTCGAGGCAGGCCCGGTTGTAGCCCTCCACGCCCATCAGGTGGCTCAGCATGTCCCGGGTCGTCCACCCCTCACACCGGCTCGGCCGGTCCCAGTCCGGCCCGGCCGAGAAGTGCCTGTCCACCCGGGCGCTCTCGATGTCGAGCAGATCGAAGGGATCGGTCTCGTCAGGCATAGCGCCGACCTTACCGCCGCCAGGCGGGTGCGATC
>JBOGFO010000457.1:0-3222 GCA_050743445.1 Acidimicrobiia bacterium | reverse complement strand
CCACCGGGGTCTGCGGCTGGTTCAGTGAGCAGTTTGCCGACCGGTTCGAGTCGGTGAACATCTGTGGCTACGACGGCGTGACCGTGGTCGACGGGCGTCCGACGCAGGTGGCGGAGCCCCTCGTCGTCATCGACCGCTACGCCTGCTTCTTCGAGGACCGGCGGGAGCCCAGAGGCCCCTCGGCGCGCTGCGAGAGTGAGCACCACGAGTTCGTCGGCGACCGCGCCGGCTTGGCCATCGATCCGATGCTGCGCCGGGCGACGATCGTCACCACCGCTCAAGAGTGCGCCGTGGAGGTCGAGTTCGCCGGCACCTCGGCGGCCATGCCCACCGGCGGGATCGGCGAGTACCACGAAGTCGGCCCCGGTGGGTCCGTGGGGGCCTGGGGCGACCAGACCGTGTCCCGGCCGGCCCACTGGTGGGGCAAGGTCTGCGGCCGCCTCGTGGTGGCCAACAACGGCCAGGGTCAGATGTGGCGCAACCTGAGTGCGGGAGCCAACCGCTTCACCGGAGGCGATAGAGAAGGAGGGGAGGTGGCCTGACGGCTCAGGGCTCGGCCGGGAGGCGCACCATCAGGCGTGCGCCTCCCGCCGAGTCCTCGATGCTGATGCTGCCGTCATGGTCCACGATGACCTCCCGGGCGATGGCCAGCCCCAGGCCGGTCCCGCCCAGCTGGCGGCTCCGGGCCGAGTCCATCCGGGCGAACCGCTCGAAGACCCGCTGCCGCTCGGCGGCGGGGATGCCGGGCCCGTCGTCCTCGACGACCAGCACGGCCCACTGGTCTTCCACGCCGAGGGTGACCGTCACCTGCGACCGGGCGTAGCGGACCGCGTTCTCGAGCAGGTTGCGTACCACCCGGGCGAGGTCGGTGCGGTGGCCCCGCACCAGCGCCCCCGACACCGCCGAGGTGTCGACGGTGGCTGCCCGCAGCCGCAGCCGGTCCACCTCGCTGAGGACGACGTCGTCGAGGTCGACCAGGACGTGCTTCCGGGCGCCCGTGTCCTCGTCCGACCGGGCCAGGAACAGCAGGTCCTGAACCAGGGCCTCCTGGCGTTCGACGTCCCCCAGCAGCCGCCGGGCGACGCCGGTCCAGTCGCCGTTCTCCCCCTTCCTGGCGGCCAGGGCGACCTCGAGGTCGGCTCGCAGCGCAGCCAGGGGGCTCTGGAGCTCGTGCGAGGCATCGCCCACGAACCGCCGCTGGCGTTCCGACGACCACTCCAGCCGGTCGAGCATGGCGTTCATGGTGGCCGCCAGGCGGGCCACCTCGTCACCGGTGGGGGGTTCGGACACCCGGCGGTGGAGGTCCCGGGCGGAGATGTCGGCCACCTCGGCCCGGATGGCCTCGACCGGTCGCAGGGCCCGACCCACCACGATCCAGGTGGTCGTCGCCACCAGGAGGATGAGCAGGGGCAGCCCGGTGGCCAGCAGGGACCGGGCCAGCACGATCTCCTCCTCGACGAAGTCGGTGGTGCTGCCGGCGGAGACGGTGACCGGCCCGTCCCGGCCCTCGGTCCGCAGGGTCACGACCCGGAACACGCCGCCCCCGCCGATGTCGAGGGTCACGGTCTGTACGCCGGCCGCCCCCGGGACGCCGGCCACCGGTCCCAGGCCCCGCAGGTTGTCGCTCCGGGCGATCACCATCCCGGAGTCGTCGACCACCTGGATGAAGCTGTCGTCGTCGTTCGACCCCAACACCGGGGGCAGGACGTCCTGCTCCACCTCGCTGACCACGTCCTCGGCCAGCTCGCTCACCGAGTCGTCGAGGATCTCGACCAGCGACTGGCGCAGCAGGGCGAGGAAGAGCGCCGAGGCGCCGATGAAGAAGCACGCCACCACCAGGCAGGCGGCCATGGTGGCCCGGTTGCGGACCGGGGCCAGGAGCCGGCGCAGCACTCAGGCTCCGTCGGGGTCGATGCGGTAACCCGACCCCCGCACCGTCTGGATGGTCTGGCGCTCGAAGGGGATGTCGATCTTTCGCCGCAGGCCGCGAATGTAGACCTCGACGATGTTGGGGTCGCCGTCGAAGGCCAGGTCCCAGACGTGGTCGAGGATCTCGGTCTTGGGGCAGGCCTCGCCCTTGTGGCGCATCAGGTACTCGAGCAGCGAGAACTGGCGGGGGGAGAGCTCGATCTCGGCTTCACCCCGGAAGCAGCGCCGGGCGGCGGGATCGAGGCGGAGGTCGCCGGCCGAGAGAACGACCGGCCGCTCGCCGCCACCCCGACGGATGAGGGCCCGGAGGTGGGCGACGAGCACGGCGAAGCTGAAGGGTTTGGCCAGGAAGTCGTCGGCCCCGGTGTCGAGCGCCTCGGCGTGGTCGTACTCCCCCGACTTGGCCGTCAGCATGAGGATCGGGGTCCAGACGCCCTCCTCCCGGAGGACGGCGCAGACCTTGTAGCCGTTGATGCCGGGCAGGAGGATGTCGAGCACGATGGCGTCGTAGGAGTTGCCCCGGGCCATCTCCAGGCCGTCCCGGCCGTCGTTGGCCACGTCCACCGCGAAGCCCTCCTGGGTCAGCCCGCGTTGCAGGATGGCGCTCAGGCGTTCCTCGTCTTCCACGACCAGTACCCGCACGGCCGTCCACGTTGTCACACCGGGACCCGCCTCAACCTGAGCGCACACTGAACGGGCCGCGGGCACACAGCAAAGAAATCTGCTGTCCAGCAGGTTCGCACCGGTTCGTCGCCGAAAGAACCTCTCGGAACTGCCGGAAAGGGGCCAAGAGCAGTGCCGAAGGGACTTTGGCGTGGGTTCACGCCGCATTGGTGCCGTGGTGCGCTGGGAGTTGCTGCCGTCGTGGCGACGGCCGGCCTTCCTCTTGTCGCGTCCTCGGCGGTTCACGCCGCCTTCCCGGGCGTCAACGGCCGGATCGTCTTCACCAGCGACCGCACCGGCAACTTCGAGATCTTCACGATGGACCCGGACGGGTCCGACGTCGTCCAGCTCACGGACTGGCCGGAGGAGGACCGGGAGCCGGCGTGGTCGCCTGACGGGACCCGCATCGTGTTCGTACGCACGGTCGACGGCGACCGGGAGCTGTTCACCATGAACGCCGAGGGCAGCGACCAGACGAACATCACCAACTACGACACGTTCGACGACGAGCCGGTGTGGTCCCCCGACGGGAAGATGATCGCCTGGCGCCACAACCTCGACAACGGCAACCCCGAGATCTTCGCCGTGAACGTCGACGGGTCGGGGGCGCCGGTCAACGTGAGCAACCAG
>JBOGFO010000456.1:0-3316 GCA_050743445.1 Acidimicrobiia bacterium | reverse complement strand
CCGCTGGCCGGCGGGTGCGCCTCGGCGCCCGGAGCGGGTTCCGTCGCCGTCCCCGGGGCCGGCGGGTTCCCGGACGGCACCGCCGGCGGCATCCCCCGGCTGGCCAGTGTGGTGGTGGCGTCGCGGCTCAGCAGGCCGGCCGCCCCGGCGACGCCCAGGATCGCGACGACCAGCGCCACCGCCGTCGCCGGGTAGGCCCAGGTCGGGCGCAGCAGATGGGCGGGGGCGGCGGCGGGTACCGGCTCGCCCCGCACCAGGGCCCGGACCCGGCGCAGCTCGCCTGTCCAGGCCTGGCAGCGGGCGCAGCCGGCGAGATGGGTGGCGACGCCCGGGCGCTCCTCCCCGTCGAAGAGGGCGCCGAGCTCCTGGCGGGACGGGTGGCGACTCACGCGCTCCCCCTCCGCATCCGGCGGGCCACCTGGCGGCGGGCCGAGTGCAGGCGCGACATCACCGTGCCCACGGGGACGCCCTGGACCTCGGCCACCTCGGCGTAGCTGAGGTCGCCGACCTCCCGGAGCCACAGCGCCTCCCGCAGTGGCAGCGACAGGTGGGCCAGGGCGCCGAGCGCGGCGTCTCCCTCGAGGCGGGTCAGGACCACCTCTTCCACCCCGGCCACGGTGAGCAGGGTGTCGTCGCCCAGCGGTTCGACCGGCCGGCGCCGGCGGAGCCGGTCGAGGGCGGCGTTGCGCACCACCCGGAAGGCCCACGCCTCCCGCCGGCCGGGGTCGGACCCGTCCCACGAGCGCCAGATGGACAGCCACGCCTCCTGGCAGGCGTCCTCGGCGTCGACGCCGGCGATGGCGGTGGCGTAGCGGAAGGCGGGTCGGGCCATGCGGGCGTAGAGCTCCTCGAAATCGGACTTTCTGCCCGAATCGACGCCGGACCCCTCGCCCGTATTCGCCGTGCTGACCCGGGGGGCCGGGGCCGGACCGGGGAGCGCGCCGGTCACCCGGGCGGCGGTCCTGGTCGGTCGGGTCATCCGGGTCACGGAACCTCCCGGCAGAGAACAGCTCTGGGCCGGACGGGCCCAGCGGCTCGAAGCGTATTCGCCCCGCCGCGGGCGGAAGTGGTCGGAGTGCTGCTGATCAGGCTTCGGCGGCCGGGGGCCCCGGTCCTGCCCAGACCATGACAAATGGCGCGAATAGGACCCCTCGGGTTCACGTCGGTTCACCAAAGCGCTGGGAATCAAGGAGGGTGGCATGAGCAAGACGGGCACGACGGCCCGATGGACCACCTCGACGGGGGCGTCCCTCGTCCTGTTGATGGTGGTAGCCCTGATCGGGGCACCGGTTGTAGGAGCGGGACCGGGTGAGGACGGCGGCATCGACCACGTGGCCGGCCTCTTCGGTGGGGACGGCCCCAGCTTCTTCGGCGGCGGCGGTGACGAAGGCGACGAGGAAAGCGGCGCCGAGGAAGGCGGCGCCGAGGAAGGCGGCGCCGAGGAAAGCGGCGCCGAGGAAGACGGCGAGAAGAGCGGTGACGAGAAGGAAGGCGACAAGAAGGGCGGCCACGACCACGGCGACCACGGTGGCGGACCGGCTGTCGCCGGCCGGGCCATGGGCCGGGGCGAGACGACCGACTACGGAATCGCCATCCGGGCCCGGGGCGAAGGCGAAGACGCCCGGGGCCGGCTCGCCTTCGGGCACCACGGCGACGAGGGCGGCGACGGCTTCTACGGCATGATCACGTGCCTGTCGGTCGGCGAGGACGGCGTCGTCCAGGTCAGCGGGGTGACCCATGAGGGCCGGGGCCACAAGCACGGCGACCACCGCGGTGGCCGGGGCCACAAGGGTGACAAGGGCGAGGAAGGCGACGAGAGCCAGCCCGAGGAAGGCGCCGAGGCCGAGGAGCCCGCGCCGGCGGCCTTCGCCAAAGGCGGTCGCCACGGCGGCTCTCCCGACGACCACGGCGAGGGTGAGAAGGGCGACGGCGAGAATGGCGGGGGCGAGGAGGGCTCGGAGGACGAGCCGGCCAGCCGGGACTTCGCCTTCACCATCAACACCAAGAGCGATCCCCAGACGTTCTCCATGCCCAAGCTGGGCGACGCCGGGACCCTGGCCCCCTGCGGCGGCGGCGAGGCCACGACCCTCGACGTCACCCGGGGTGGGTTCCGGGTCCGCTCGGGCAGCTAGCGCTAGCTGGGGCTAGCTGCTGGCTGGGGCGAACGCCCGGGGTCGCTGGCGCGAGCTAGCGGCCCCGGGCGGCCCTCAGGACCCGGCCGACGTCGAGCAGATGGTGATTGCCCTCGTGGAGGGCGAAGCGGGCCGCACCGAGGATGGTGAACACCTCGCTCAACCGGCGGCCCTTCCGGTCCCAGCCGGACTCTCCGACTCCGCTCAGGGTGGCGGCCAGCCCGGCGGCGTTGGCCTCCAGGGCCCGGGTCACGTCCTTGGGCTCCTGGTCGTTGTAGCCGTCGAGCTCGACGGCGCCCTCGTGGTCCCACCAGCCGAGGTCGGGGTCGTACTCGATGAGCATCTGCTGGATGCGCCCGTCGAAGAGGACGATGACGTCGCGCACGTGGCAGGCATACTCCAGCGCCGACCAGGTGCCCTCCAGCGGACGGGCCCGGAGGACGTCGCCCGTCTCCCCCTTCAGGAGGCGCTCCAAGGGCGGCCGGTAGCGCCGGCCGAGATCGGCGATGGCGGCGGGGAGCTCGGCCGGACCGAACTTGTCCGGGACGAAGGCGCATTCCGGGCAGCGTTCTGACTGCCAGCGGGCGCCCAGTGCGTCGGGACGGTCGGCCATCTGACGTCCTCCGCTCTCGGACCGTTCCGGGTCCTGGACCGGGATGCTACCGACGGTTCGCCTCGAAGGGACCGCGCCCCGGGCGGTCCGGGCGGCCCCCAACGGGACGCAACCCGACAATCCGGACGTTTCTCGGCATTCGGCGAGTTTTCCGGCAATCGGCATCATCGGGAGGTGCCTTCGGCGTTCTTGGTACGGCGGTCCAGCAGTCGGAATCCGATCCCCCAACGGAGGCCGACCCCGGAGTGAACATCGGCTTTCCGTTCGGCCCGGGGCCAGGGAAGGGCCCCGCCGGCGAAGAAATCGAAGCTGCCGGGATGTTGACCGTTCGAGCCGAAAGGAGCGAGCACACCATGCTGTCGTCGCTGATCCCGCTGTTCGTGGTGGTAGGTGTCCTGTGCTGGGTCGTCCTGCCCACCGTCATCCTGCTGGTGGCGGCTCTGGGCTCCCGGCGCCGGCCGTCCGACCCCGTGTGGGTGCGGCGCTGCAAGGCCTCCGACCCGGCCGACCCGTGCTGGGTGACGGAGGAGTCGGAGTACTGCGCCCGGCACGAGGGCGTCCGGCTCCGGCC
>JBOGFO010000455.1:0-8459 GCA_050743445.1 Acidimicrobiia bacterium | reverse complement strand
GTGCCCAGGGTGCGATGGGTGCTACCGGTGCTCAGGGTCCCGCCGGCGCTGACGGTGCGACGGGTGCGACCGGCGCCGCTGGTGCGAACGGCGCCACTGGTGCGACCGGCGCCCCGGGTGCCCCCGGCGCCACCGGTGCCATTGGAGCCCGCGGTCCCGCCGGCGAGAACGGCAAGGACGGCAAGGACGGCAAGGACGGAGCTGACGGCGCCACCGGTGCGACGGGTGCCACCGGTGCGACCGGCGCCACTGGAGCGACCGGTGTCACGGGTGCAACCGGCGTCGCCGGTGCCGCCGAGGTTGCCGGCGTCGGCGTCCTGGGCGAGACCCTGACCGCTCCTGACACGACGGTGGCCGGCGCCGCCGAGGAACTTCCCCGCACCGGCGTCCCCTCCGGCCTGCTGGCGGCCCTCGGTGGGCTCGTGGCGCTGCTCGGCCTCGCCACCCGCATCGCCAACCGCCGCCCCCGAGACAACGCCGCTTCGTAGCGGACCGCTCCGGCAAGAATCCCAACGATGACTGGTCTGGGCCCCCTTCCGAGGGGGCCCAGCCGCGTGCAGGCCCACCGAAAGCTGGCCCGCAGCAGCTTTGGGTGGAATGCGGGTCCTGGTGCGGGTTTCTCCTGCCGATCAGATATCGAGCAGTCCGAAGACTCCGGTCGGCACTCGACACCGGAAGGGGCAGTGTCCACCCACCATCCCGACACCTCGTCGCGCCCTCGCCGGCCGGCGTGGCGGCACCCCGGCCCCACCGGCGCTCCCGGCCGGGCTGCTCACCGCGGGCTGGCTCTCGGGACGGCCGTCCTCATCCTCGTCGCCTCGATCGCCCTTGACGCCGTGCCCGCCGCCTCCCCTGCCGGCGCGATGGAGCCGCCGGCGGCGGGAGCCGTCGCCGCCACCATCGCGGCCGCGGCCCCCGACCCCGCCGTCCTGGATGTGCTCGAGGGACGCGCCCGGGCGACCGGCACCACCCGGGCCATCCTCGGCCTGCGGATGCCGTTGACCCCCGAAGGCGCCCTCGACGCACCGGCCCGGAATCGCCAGCGGGCGGAGATCGCGCAGCGCCAGGACGTCCTCGCCCGGCGGCTGGCCGCCTTCGGGGGCGTCGTGACCCGCCGGTTCACGACGGTGCCCTACGTCGCCGTCGAGTTGCCCGCCCGCGCCGTCACCGCCCTGCGCACGTTGCCGGAGGCGGGGCGGGTGGCAACGGACGACCCGGCCCCGGTGGCCCTCGCCGAGAGCACTGCGGTCGTCGAGTCCACCCGGGCGCTCGCCGTGGGTGACGACGGCGCCGGCCAGACCGTGGCCATCATCGACACCGGGATCGACAAGAGCCATCCGTTCCTCTCGCCCCGGGTCGTCTCCGAAGCCTGCTTCTCGGACGGTGATTGTCCCAACGGCACCAGCGCCCAGATCGGCCCGGGGGCGGGCGTTCCCTGCCTCATCACCAAATGCGACCACGGCACCCACGTGGCCGGGATCGTCGCCGGACGCCACACCGCCCCCGGCGACCCGGACGGCGTCGCGCCGGCCGCCACCCTCATCTCCATCAACGCCTTCTCGACCTGCTCCACCGGGCCCTGTGCCTACGAGACGGACCTCATGGCCGCGCTCGAGCACGTCCACAGCCTGCGCACGTCGTATGCCATCGCGGCGGTGAACATGAGCATCGGCGGCGATCCCGAAGGCGACACCTGCGACGGCGACCCCCTCAAAGCCGCGATCGACACGCTGATCTCCGACGGCATCGCCACCGTCGTCGCTTCCGGGAACGGTGGCTCGGCCACCGAGCTCTCCGCCCCCGCCTGTATCTCGACCTCCATCAGCGTGGGCTCCACTCATGACTCCGACCCCCTCGACAGCGTGTCGCCCTTCACGAACTCGGCGCTCTCACTCGACCTGCTCGCCCCCGGCCAGCCCATCCGGTCGTCGGTGCCCGGGGGCGGCTACGAGAACAAGTCGGGGACGTCGATGGCCGCACCCCATGTGGCCGGGGCCTGGGCCCTGCTCAAGGCCGACCATCCGACCTGGAGCGTGGCCACGGTGCTGTCGCAGCTCAAGGCCACCGGCGTCCCCGTGTTCGACCCCTGGAACGAGCTGACCAAGCCCCGCCTGCTCGTGTCGGCCGCGCTCGGCATTGTCGCCCCCGGGGTGCCCCGGAACGTGTCGGCCCAGCCCGGCCTCCGCTCGGCCACCGTCTCCTTCCTGCCTCCGCTCAACCCCGGGAGCCATCCACTCCGCTACGTGGTGACCACATCGCCGGGAGGGGCACAGACCACGGGAACCTCATCGCCCATCACGGTGACGGGCCTCAGCGACGAGACCACGTACACCTTCGAGGTCACCGCCGTCAGCGACGCCGGGACGGGGCCCACCTCGGCGCCCACGGACCCGGTGACCACACCGGGGATTCCCGGCGTCGCCACCGCCGTGTCGGCCGTCGCCGGCTACGAGGGCGCGTCGGTATCCTTCACCTCCCCCGCCGACGACGGGGGAGCTCCGGTCACGGGTTACGTCGTCACCGCCTCCCCGGGCGCCGGGACCGCCGCCGGAGCGACGTCACCGCTCTTCTTCGACGACCTCTCGCCCGCCACCGCCTACACCTTCACGGTCCGGGCCACCAACGGGGTGGGGACCGGCGAGCCGTCAGCGGCAAGCAACAGCGTCACGCCCCTGGCCTTCACCGCCCCCGGCGCCCCGACCGGCGTGACCGGCGTACCGGGCGATGGTGAGGTGGTGGTGTCGTTCACCGCCCCGGCGTCGGACGGCGGCAGCCCGATCAGCGGCTACACCGTCCACGTCACCCCTGGCGACGCCACGGTTTCGGGGTCGGGGCCGACGATCCAGGTCGGCGGCCTGACCAACGGCGTCGCCTACTCCTTCGCTGTCTCTGCCACCAACGTCATCGGGACCGGCGCGCCCTCGGCGCCGTCCGTCCCGGTCACACTTGTCGCCCCTTTGGCACCGCCGGCTTCGGAGCCGGTCCCGGTCCCTGTGGTCCCTGACCCGCCGGTGTCACCGGCGTCGACCATCCCGACCCCGCCCGCCGGCACCCCGCCGGCCGGCACTCCGGCGCCGGCCCGCTCCGGATACTGGATGGTCGACGCCGCCGGCCACGTCTACGCCTTCGGCGACGCCCGCCACCGGGGCGAGCCGGCCGGCGCGCTGGCCGGTGTCCGGGCCGTCGACCTCGACCCCACCCCCTCCGGTGAGGGCTACTGGGTCGTCGACGACAGCGGCCGGGTCCACCCCTACGGCGACGCCCGCATCTGGAGCGGAGGCGTCCGACCCAGCGACGGCCGGGTGACGAGCGTCTCCGCCACCCCCTCCGGGAACGGCTACTGGCTCTTCACCGACCTCGGCCACGTCATCGCCTTCGGTGACGCCGTCTTCTTCGGCGACCTGACCGGGGTGCGGCTCAACGGGCCGGTGCTCGACTCGATCGCCACCCCCTCGGGGCGCGGCTACTACCTGGTCGCCACCGACGGCGGGATCTTCACCTTCGGCGCCGCCTTCCACGCCTCGCTCGGCTCCGTCCGGCTCAACCGGCCGGTCACCGGCATGGTCCGCTTCGGCGACGCCTACCTCATGGTCGGGGAGGACGGCGGCATCTTCAACTTCTCCTCCCAGCCCTTCTCCGGCTCCCTCGGCGCCAGCCCTCCGGCCGACCCGGTCGTCTCCGTCGCCGTCACCCCCGGCTGAGGGTCCTGGGTGGCCCGGGGCGAATGAGGCACACGGTGCTCGGTCTACGCGTGGAGCTCCTCCCTGACCTTCTCAACCATGGAGGGCTTCACGCATTGCAGGAACAGCGAGTAGATGTCGGGCGTCGCCGCCATATCCTCGGAAAGGACCTGGTGGATCCGCTGATGGGAGACCCCGAGCACGGCCCCGACCTCACGCAGAGGCAGACCCTGGCTGTCGTGGAGAAGCCGGGCGGTCTCCCGCATCTTCACCGAGACCATCGACGCCAGCGTCCCGGCGGCGGCACGGATGGACTCCAGTTGGGCGAGATGCTCCTGCCACTCGGTGGGCAGCTGCGGTCTGACGACGACGTCGAAGCTGTCCGGGTCGACGTCGAGGACACCGGCGATGGCGTCACGGGCCATGCCTTCGACCTGGTCGAGCCGCCTGGCTTGGGTGAAGACCCCCTCGAGCTCTGGGACTTCGATGGCCCACCAGTTGCCGGATCGGATGGCGTTGGCGGTGTAGGTCCTGGCGGTGCTCACGTGTCGCTCTCCTTCGTCGCTGCTTCCTGCTTCTCCGCCGCCTTGAGGATTCCCTGGGCGGTGTATTCGTTGATCTCGCGGTGGCGGGCGACGGGGATGGTGAGGGAACCCAGTCGGAAGATCTCATGGGGGCCGGTGTCCCGCACGGGTTCCAGGGCGAGACCCTTGGCCTTGGCGATCCTGTTCAGCCGCTTGATCAACTCGGCGCGCTTCACGAGTAAGTCTATATCGATTAGACAAATCAAGTCAAGTCAAAGTAGACAGACTTGGGGGGAAATCGGTGCAACTCTGCGCCTGCCCCCGTTTGCAAGCCGGCTCAGCCCCGGTGACTGTCGAGCCAGGCGACGATCTGGTCGAAGACGGCCGCCCGCTCCGGCTCGTGGTGGACCTCGTGGTAGAGGTCGTCGACGATGCGCAGGGTGCACTCGCCTCCGGCTGCCCCGGCCAGGGCCCGGCTGCCCGAGGGGAAGGTGAGCCGGTCGGCGCCGCCGTGGAGGACGAGGGTGGGGACGGACAGCTCGCCGGCGTGGGCCAGCGTGCGGTCGATGGCGTCCAGCGCCTGGCAACCGAAGCCCAGCGACACCTTGTCGTGGACCAGGGGATCGGCCCGGTAGGCGGCCACGACGTCGGGATCGCGGGAGATCAGGCCGGCGTCGAGGCCTGACGGCAGCGTGACCGCCGGGAGGAAGCGGCCGAGGACCTGCGTGGCGAGCACCTTCAGTTTCTGCGCCCGCAGGTCGGTGTGGAGGGCGGGCCCGGTGACGACGGCGCCGGCCACCGCCGGCCGGCGGCGCAGCAGATGGGTCAGCACCAGCAGGCCGCCGAAGCTGTGGCCGTAGAGGAAGCGGGGACAGCCCGGGAACCGGCGGGCCGCATCGTCGAGGAGCCGGTCGATGTCAGTCAGGCATTCGTCCACCAGGGTGTGGCCCCGGGGGCCACCGGAGCGCCCGTGGCCCCGCAGGTCGATGGCGCACACGGCATAGCCGGTGCCGGTCAGGCGATCCACGAGGTCCCCGTAGCGGCCGGCGTGCTCGCCGAGGCCGTGGATGAGGCCGATGACGCCGACGGGAGCGCCGTCCGGTTCCCACCGGTGGGACCACAGCGTGGGACCGCCGGACACCGTCCACGGCTCCTCGGTCTGCTTCACGTTCCACCTCTCGTCGGGCTCGCCTTGAGCGCCAGGCTACGGAATGCCCCCCTTTCGAGCGGAACGCCCCTGCCCGTTGGGCTGGAGTTGATGATGTGTGACCGGACGGTGATGGGGCTCTTCCACCATGGCCTGCATCGGGCGGCAGCGGGCCGTCCCGACGGCGACGCAATGATCCGCCGGGCCCAGTTGGTCGCCTGGCTGGCGGTGAGCGAGTGGCGAACCCGGCGCCTCCTCTCACAGAACTCATGGAGACGCCCATGGCCGGCAGGTTCCTTCGGCGCGTCGCGCCCGCGATCGCCCTCGTACTCATCGGCAGCGTCCTGGCGGGCTTCCCGTCCGCCGGCGCCACCGACCCCGATCCCCCCACCAACCCTGTCCTCGAGGCCAGCTGCGGTCTTGACTTCGTCCTGGTTCTCGACGAGTCCAACTCGATCGAGGAAGCCGACGAGGTCATCGTTGAGCAGGCGGCCACCGCCTTCCTCACCGCCTTGAAGGACACGGGGTCGACCGTGTCGGTCGTGCAGTTCGCCACCACCGCCACCCCCGTCCTTGCTCCCACCGCCTTGACGACGGCCAACATGGGCCTGTTCACCGCCGCCGTGAATATCAACCAGAGCGGCGGTACGAACTGGGAGGACGGTCTGGCCAAGGCCCGTAGCCAGTTCGGCGACTTCCCCGATGACAAGCCCCAGCTCGTCGTGATCATCACCGACGGCACCCCCACCTACCGGATGGAGGGCGGCGACGAGTACCTCGTCGGCGGCACCGTGGCCGGGCCGGGTAGCTCGTTCGACCCGGATTCCCGCGACGAGGCTGTCATCCAGGCCCAGAAGATGTGGGCCGCCGGCGTGCACACCTTCGCCGTCGGCGTGGACATGGACGGCGCCAACGCCGAGCCCTCCCTCCAGGCCATCACCGGCACCGACCCGTGGGTCGACTCCACCAGCGACATTCTCGGGGCTGACTACACCAAGGTCGGCAGCTTCGGTGGTCTCACGGCCGCGCTCGAGGACGTCGCCACCGAGCTCTGCGGCGGCACCGTGACGATCGAGAAGCGCCTCGACGGCACGCTGGCTGACGGGTGGACCTTCAGCGCTACGAACGGAGCGTCGCCTGCCAGCGACACCACCGGCGTCGGGGGCACCGTCCAGTTCGACTGGAGCTCGGTTCTCCCCGTGCAAACCACCATCGCCGAGACGCCCAAGACCGGCATCGTCCTGAAGAACGTCATCTGCAACGGGGCCGAGGTCCCGAGCAACCCCCTGTCCGGCACCGTGAACCTCACCGTAGGGCCCGAGGACGTCATCCACTGCGTCTTCCACAACACTCGCCAGAAGGGGACGCTGACCATCAACAAGTCGGTGGTGGGCAACCCGGGCACCAGTGCCTGGTCGTTCTCGGCCAACTGTGGCGGCGTTGTCTTCCCGGCCACCATCCCTGCCGCCGGCGGGTCGGCCTCGATCCCGGACATTGACGCCGGGACGAGCTGCACGGTGACGGAGGCCCCCAACCCGAACTTCTCCACGACCAGCAACCCGAGCCCGGCCACCGTGGTCATGGACGCCAACGGCGAAGCGGTGTCCTTCACCAACACCCGCCTGAAGGGCACGCTGACCATCAACAAGATCGTGGTGGGCAACGCCGGCACGAGTGCCTGGTCGTTCTCGGCCAACTGTGGCGGAGTTGTCTTCCCGGCCAGCATCCCTGCCGCCGGCGGGTCGGCATCCATTCCCAACATTGACGCCGGGACGAGCTGCACGGTGACGGAGGCAGCGAACCCGAACTTCTCCACGACCAGCAACCCGAGTCCGGCCACCGTGGTCATGGACGCCAACGGCGAAACGGTCAGCTTCACCAATACTCGTAAGAACGGCAACCTGACGGTGACCAAGGTCGTCCAGGGCGGGACGGGCACGTTCGTCTTCGACGTCGACTGCAACGACGGCGTCGACCGCGACCCGGTCAGCATCGTCGGCTCCGACAGTGCCGTCGTCAGCGGTATCCCCACGGAGACGACCTGTGTCGTGACCGAGCAGGACCACGACCTGTTCACGTCCGTGGACAGCGAGCAGAGCGCGGTCATCGACCTCGACGGCGAGACGCTGACCTTCACCAACATCGCCCGCTCCAACGGCATCACCGTCGACAAGAAGGTCAACGGCGGCGACCACGCCACCAGCGGCGACGCCCTCCAGGTCCACGCCGGAGACACGCTGACCTACACCGTCGTCATCACCAACAACGGCGAGGTTCCGATCACCCTGTCCAGCCTGGCCGACTCCCTGGCCCCCGGCTTCGCCGCCGGTTGCCCCCAGGGTGTCGGATCGGTCCTGGCCCCGGAGGCGTCCATCACCTGCACCTACGAGATGGCGGCGACGGTTGACGCCAAGAACGTCGCCAGCGTCACCGGCGTGGACGGCCTCGAGCGGGACGTCAGCGGATCGGACGAGACGTACGTCGACGTCCTCAACCCGGCCATCACCATCGTCAAGACGGCCGACCTCGTCTCGGTGGGCGACGGCGGCACCGTCACCTTCACCTACGTGGTGACCAACACCGGCGACACCCCGCTGACCAACGTGAAGGTCGCCGACGATGTGCTCGGTGACATCGGCACCATCCCCAGCCTGGCCCGCACGCATCGGGGTCCCTGACCAAGACCATGGTCGCCAGCCCGACGACCCCGACCAAGAACGTGGGCACCGCCAAGGGCACCGACCCCCTCGGCAAGGACGTGACGGCCAACTCCACCGTGGTCACCATCACGTTCGTCCCCACGCCCCCGCCCCCGCCCCTGCCTCCGGTCGAGGTGCCCGAGCCTGAGGTCGAGGCCACCGCCATCGTCCCCGAGGTCAAGGGTGTCGTGGTGGAAGCGGCCGACGAGCTGCCCCGCACCGGCACCGACCCCGGCGGCCTGCTCCAGGTGGGCGGGTTCGCCCCACTCGCCGGCCTCGCCGCTCTCCTGGCCGCCCGCCTCCGCCGGCGGGACGGTGACCTGATCTAACCGACCATCAACCTCCCATCCCCAACCGAACCGGGGCCGGCCTCACCGCCGGCCCCGGTTTCGCGCCCTCGCACCAGCCT
>JBOGFO010000454.1:0-2753 GCA_050743445.1 Acidimicrobiia bacterium | reverse complement strand
GGACAGGAGCACGAGGCGCCGTCGGTCGACGGCGTCGGCCAGGGCGCCGCCGAGGAAGGCCAGGGCGAGGAGGAAGACCATTTGGACGACGCCGAGCAGGCCCACGGCCAGGGAGGATCCAGTGAGCTCGAACACCTGGTAGGGCACGGCCACGTAGGTGATCATCGAGCCGAGGAAGGACACCGACTGGCCCGCAGTCAGGAGCCGGTAGTCCCGATGGCGGCGCAGGGGCGTGAGATCCGGGGCCAGGGCGCGCCAACCGGAGGGGATCCCCTCCAGGCCGGGATCGGGGGGCACCTCCGGCGGGGCGGGGGCCAGGCGTTCGTCGGGCTCGGGCAAGCCCCGAAGGGTAGAGGCTGGGGAAGAACGATGGCCCGGGAATTGTTCGCAATCGTCGATGCCCGGTAGCGCCCATCGGGGCCTCAACGCGCGTGAAGTCGGCACCCTTGGCCTTCTCTCGGGCGTGTGGGGGGCGTCGTTCCTGTTCATCAAGGTCGCGGTGGACGACGTGGGCCCGGTGGGGGTGGCGCTCAGCCGCCTCGTCCTGGCCACCGCCACCATCGGGGGCTGGCTGCTCGTCCGGCGGGGTCCGGCCGGGGTGCGGGCCATGCTCCGGGGGGTGCGGCCGGCCGACGCCGTCCTGCTCTCGGCCACCGGTTCGGCGGTGCCCTTCCTCCTCATCGCCTGGGCGGAGACCCGGATCACCTCCAGCCTGGCTGGCATCCTCAACGGTTCCATCCCGCTCATCACCGCCGGCCTGGCCCTCTACCTGCGCGCGCCCGACCGGCTCCGGGGGTGGCGCTCGGCTGGCCTGCTGCTCGGCTTCGCCGGGGTGGCGCTGGTGGCGGGTGGACATCTGGCGGGCCAGCCGGCCGGGATCGCGGCCATGCTCGCCGCCGCGCTGGCCTATTCCACCAGCGCCCACGTGGCCCGCCGCCGCTTCGCCCATCTGGAGTCCCAGGCCGTGGCCCTCCTCCAGGTCGGGGTGGGGACGCTCCTGGCCCTCCCAGCGCTGCTCGTCGACGCGCCGACGACGATGCCCTCACTCAACGCCGCCGCCGCTCTCATCGGGCTCGGAGTCGGGGGCACGGGGGTCGCCTACTTCCTCTACTACTCGCTCATGGCGAGCGCCGGGCCCCAGCATGCGGTGGCCGTGACCTACCTGGTCCCCGTCGCCGCCGTCATCTACGGCCGGGTCTTCCTCGACGAGCCGGTGGCAGCCAGCTCACTCATCGGCATGGGGCTCGTCCTGGCCGGGCAGCTCATCACCTCGTTGGGGGGCCGCCCCGTGCCGGACACGCCCCTCCCGTCCGCTGCTAACATAAACCGGCTTCCGGAGAACGTGTAGCCCCCATCGTCTAGCGGCCCAGGACGCCGCCCTTTCAAGGCGGTAGCACGGGTTCGAATCCCGTTGGGGGTGCCAACCCCTCTGGGGGTGAGGAGCAGCAACAGCAGGTCCGTGGTCCTGTGGTGCAACCTGGTTAGCACGCCGCCCTGTCAAGGCGGAGGTCGCGGGTTCAAATCCCGTCAGGACCGCTCGGTGGGAGTCCAAGCCGACGACGTCGGGCTCCCACTGTTCGGCCGGGTAGCTCAGTCGGCAGAGCGCGCGCCTGAAAAGCGCGAGGTCGCCGGATCGACGCCGGCCCCGGCCACCGGTAAAAGCGCAGGTCAGAGGGGGTACACCCTCTGACCTGTGTCGCGTCCGGAGAAACGACCCCGCGAAAATCCCGCGGGGGAATCCTGACGAGTCTCTACGACGCTGGCGGGGTCCGGGCTGGCGACCACGTTCCGTGGTGTCAGGGCAAGCGGAGCACAGGCACCGGAAGCGTGGGCCCGGCCGCCAGCTTTCGGTCGCCGGTGAGCAGGGCCGCCCCGAGGTGTTCGGCGAGCGCGACGTAGGTCGCGTCGGCGAAGGTCATGTTGTGCCGGTGCCGCCAGGCGTCGGCGAAGAGGCCCCGCACCTGAGCCACTCGCAGAGGCCAGGCGGCAAAGCGCCGGATCGCCTTCTCGATCTGCTCGGGAGTAAGGACCCGGTTCAGGTCCCAGCGGCGGAGAACCGCGCCGACCTCGATGTAGATCGTCTCGGGTGCCCACAGGACCGGCTCCGGAGGCAGGAGCACGCGCAGGGCGCGGCCGGTCTTCGTTCCCGCCATCAACTCGACGCCCGCCGAGGCATCGACGACGACTGGTGTCACACCTCGCCGGCCGCCCGGGCCTCCGCCAAGGTCTCCGCGGCGCTCACCGGCAGGTCGAGCGGTTCTTCGCCCTCGACCTCGTCCAACCAGGCGAAAAGGGCAGCAGGAGTGACGTCGTCGTCCGGATTGATCACGACAACGGCGGGATGCTCAAAGAACTCCTCAGCCGAACGAGCCACGGATCCCACGATACACAGACCCGGATCAGAGGCGGCCGCGAATCGGGCTGACTGGCACACTCGCGGTCGGGCTGGCTCCGCGGGCCATCTCGTCGAGCCGATCGGCGACGCTCTGGGCCTGGCCGGGCATGAGATGGCCGTACCGGTCGAGCGTCAAGGCCGCCGAGGCGTGGCCGAGCATCCGCTGGAGAACCTTCACGTCTGCGCCGGCCGCGATGGCCAGCGAGGCACAGGTGTGCCTGAGGTCGTGATTGTGCCGACATCGGCACAAACATGATTATGCCGACCTGCGCGTTATGCCGACGTCGGCGTGAGTGGCCTTGCGGCGTGAGGTGATCGGACTGGTCAGGTCGGCATAACGCGAGCCGCTGTCGCAATC
>JBOGFO010000453.1:0-3643 GCA_050743445.1 Acidimicrobiia bacterium | reverse complement strand
CTGGTCCACACCCTGGGCGGCGTCAACCTCAACGCCCTCCACGCCACGCCCCTCGGCCACTGCACCGACGGCGGCGACGTCATGTGCTACGAGGACGGTCCCCTGACCCGGATCCAGGACGTGTGCCCCCCGGAGGGCGACGCCCTGCTGGACTGCAACGGGGACGACTACTTCCACCCCGAGCCCGCCCGGGGCAGCTACCTGGCCACCCACTGGAACGTCGCCGACAGCCCGTTCCTCTCCCCCACCGGGGGAATCGTCGCCCCACGCTGAACGGTCAGCGCCGCCAGTTGGGCGAAAAGCCTGCGCCGGTGCCACCCGCCGGTCGCTACGGTGGAGGTCACCTTTCCAGCAGGAGGTTCCGACCATGGGGCCGTTCCACTTCCTCTCCGCCATCGTCCTGGGTGCCCCCGGCGGGGGCACGGGTGGTTTCGGCGGTGGCGGAGGCGGCGGAGGTGGCGGCGGCGGCTTCGGTGGTGGAGGCGGCGGCATCGGCGGCGGTGGAGGCGGCGGCGGCTACGGCGGCGGCGGGAACATCAACGGGACCGAGGCCTGGCTCCTCCTGATCGCCATCGTCGGCTTCCTCATCATCTCCATGGCCTGGAACGCCGTCCAGAACATGAAGCGGGCCACCGGAGCCAGCGGGTGGCGCCGGGCCACGCCGGCCACGCTCCAGCAGCGCCGCCAGCGGGCCCAGCAGGTGGAGCTGGCCGCCGAGGAGGCCCTCAGCGACGATCCGGCCTTCGCCCCCGAGACGGTCAAGGCGGGCGCGGCCGAGCTGCACAAGGACATCGTGGCGGCCTGGAACGACGCCGACCGGGACCGCCTCGCCACCCTCATCGCCGCCGACCTGCACCAGGAGTGGGCCCGCCGCCTCGACGAGTACGACCGGGTCGGCTGGCACAACGCCACCGAGGTGCGGGGCGAGCCGATCGTGGAATACGTAGGGCTCGTCAACCGGACCGAGGAGCACGAGGACCGGGTCACCGTCCGCATCGAGGTCCCCCTGCGCGACCTCGTCTACGACCGGGCCGGGAACGTGGTCCACCGCAACGACGACACCGACACCGATGGGCTCGTGACGCTGGCCGAGTACTGGACGCTGGGCAAGCGCCCGGCGGAGGACGGCACGGCCCGCTGGACGCTCGTGTCCATCGAACAGGACCACGAGGGCGCCCACCATCTGAGCGCCCCCATCGTCGCCTCCCCGTGGACCGACGACCGCCTGCGGGACGAGGCCGTGACCGAGCGGGGCGTGGCCACCGCCATCGACTCCGACCAGGTCCGGGAGGTGGCCGACCTCGACTTCGACGGCGACGCCCACACCGCCGCCCTCGACCTGGCCAACATGGACGGCCGCTTCGCCCCCGACGTGCTGGAGGCCGCCGCCCGCCGGGCGCTGGCCGGATGGGCCGAGGCGGTCGACGGGGCCGACACCGCCCTCGACGCCGTCGCCACCCCGGAGGCCGCCCAGGCCATGCTCTACCCGAGCGATGCCTCCGGCCGGAACCGCCTGGTGATGCGCGGCCCGAAGCTGCGCAAGCTGCGCATCGTCCAGATCGACGCCGCCGCCGACCCGCCGGCCATGCTGGTGGAAGCCGAGGTGTCCGGCCGCCGCTACATCGAGGACCGGGACACCACCACGGTGGTGTGGGGCCGCAACGACGTCGAAGAGGTCTTCTTCGAGCGCTGGCTCATGGTGCTCACCGACGATCCCGCCACGCCGTGGCGGATCGCCCAGACCGACGTGCCCCCGTCGACGATCAGCCCGGCAGGAGCCCCTCGTCGTCCATGAGCTTGCGGACCTCCTCGATGGTGGCGTCGGGGGCGGGGAGGAAGAGCTCGGAGGGAGAGAGACTGTCGTCGGGCAGCGGGGTGCCCAGCTCCCGGACCCGGGCCAGGAGCGCGTCGAGCGTCGACCGGAACCCGGCCTCGTCACCGCTCTCGATGGCGTTCACCAGGTTGTCGTCGAGGTCGTTCAGCTCGTCGAGGGCACCGTCGGGCACCTCGAGCTGACCCTCCTCCATGATGCGCAGGATCACTGTCCCTCCTTGGCGGGCTCACCGGCGGGCGGAGACTCGATGGCCTTGGGTGCCGACCCCGTTCCCAGCTCGGCCTTGAGGCGGGCCAGGTCGGCATCGGCCGCGCTGCTGGCCGAGAGCTTGTCCAGCTCCGCCTTGATGTCACCGCCCGGCTCGGCGGTCACGTCGTCGAGCACCCCCGAGGCGATCAGCTCGTCCACCGCCCCGGCCCGGGCCTGGAGGGAGGCCGTCTTGTCCTCGGCCCGCTGAATGGCGAGGCCCACGTCGCCCATCTCCTCGGAGATGCCCGACACCGCCTCGCCGATCTTGGCCGTAGCCTCGGCCGCCGTGTAGGTGGCCTTGATCGTCTCCTTCTTGGTCCGGAACGCCTCCACCTTGGCCTGGAGCCGCTGGAGCGCGGTGCTCAGCCTGGCTTCCTCGGCGCTCAGCTGGTCGTGCTGGACCTTGAGGCCCTCGATCTGGCTCCCGATCCCCGCCTTGCGGGAGAGGGCTTCCCGGGCCAGGTCCTCCCGGCCGGCACCCAGGGCCTGCTTGGCCTGCTCCTCCAGCTTCGTCGCCGAAGCCTGCAGCTGCGAGGCCTGGAGCTCGAGCCGCTTGCGGGAGGTGGCCACGTCGGCCAGTCCCCGGCGGACGTTCTGGACCATCTCCAGCTGGCGCTCATAGCTGTAGTCGAGGGTTTCCCGAGGGTCCTCAGCCTTGTCCAGGGCCTTGGACGTCTTGGCCTTCATGATGTCGGTGAACCGCTTCATCAATCCCATGGCACGACCTTAGATCAGGATGCGGTGAAGAATTGCAGGTCAGTGATGGAGGCCTCCGTGCCGCTCTGGCCGGCGTAAACGGAGCGGATCTCGATCCGCACCGCGGACACGCCTTCTCCGCTCACGTCGATCTGCTGGAGGTCGGCGATGTCCTCCAGGGTTGCGTCGGCGCCACCCACCGAGGCGCCGCCGGCGTCGAGGAGCTCGATGTGGATGTCCTGGGGCCGGGGCTGGGCCAGGAACCCCTCGCCGTCACGGCCGGGGAAGACCCCGACCTTGCCCACCCGGAAGGGGTTGGCGAAGTTGACGGTCAGGGTCTGGCCCGTGCCGTCGCCAGGGTCGGCTTCGGCCCAGAAGGTGTTGGAGCCGGTGTCGATGGCGTGGGCGGCGGGATGGTCGGGCAGCTCGGTCGAGGCCGCCGCGGCGGTGGGGTTGACCGGCGTGAACTCGGTCTTCGACGGCACGCCGCCGCCTTTGAACAGGAAGGCGAGGGCGCCCACGACGACGATCCCTCCAGCCATCAGCGGCTTGGTCAGATTGGCCTTCGACTTCTTGGGCGGGGGCCGCTCCCCGGCGGCCATCGGCCCGGGCTCCTTCTTGCCGATCACCTTGTCGACCAGCTTGGGCGGAGGCTTCTCCTCCTTGGCCACCGGCGCCGGAGCCTCGACGAGGGAGGTACCGCAGCCCCGGCAGAACTTCCGCTGGCTGGCGTTGCCGGCACCGCATTCGGCGCAGATCCTGTCGTCAGGCTGGGGCTCGCGCGCCGCCGGGGCGGCGGGAGCGGGCCGGGCCGCGGGCTTGGGCGGCGGGGCCGCCTTCGGCGCCGAAGGACCGGGGGTGCTG
>JBOGFO010000452.1:0-3455 GCA_050743445.1 Acidimicrobiia bacterium | reverse complement strand
TCTGGCGTCCGACGCTTCGAGGAGGGGCTCTGCGAGCGGACGGTTGGTCGTCTGCCGGTGGCGGCGGTCGAGCGTCTGGAGGCGCTGATCGCCGAGGTGGAGACGGAGCTCGGCGAGGGTGGGCCGGGCCTGTTGGCCGAACTGAAGGCCGACCCGGGGCGTCTGGGGCTGGAAACGCTGCTCGTCGAGATCGACAAGCTGGAGCGGGTCCGGACGATCGGCGTGCCCGAGGATCTCTTCACCGACGTGTCCGAGAAGGTGGTGGCGGCATGGCGGGGCCGGGCGGGTACGTCGTACCCGTCGGATTTGCGGGGCTCCCCACGGCCGACCTGCTTGACCTTGCTGGCGGCGCTGTGCTGGGCACGCCGGGCGGAGATCACCGATGGGCTGGTGGATCTGCTCGTCGCCCTGGTCCAGAGGATCGACGCCAAGGCGGAACGCAAGGTCGAGCGGGAGCTGCTGGCCGACTTGCGCCGGGTGCGGGGCAAGGACGGCATCCTCTTCGCGGTGGCCGAGGCGTCGGTGGAGCATCCCGACGACCCCGTGCGGGCCGTGATCTACCCCGTGGTCGGGGAGGAGAGGTTGCGGGACCTGGCCCGGGAAGGCCGGGCCGGCAAGGGCCCGTTCCGCCAGCGGGTCCGCACGGTGCTGCGCTCCTCGTACTCAGCCCACTACCGCAAGATGCTCCCCAAGCTGCTGGGGGCGCTCGAGTTCCGCTGCAACAACGCCGTCTACCGGCCGGTCATGGACGCCCTGGAGCTGCTGGGGCGCTACGCGCAGCGAGCGGGGCGGGAGCGGTACTACGCCGCCGGGGAGCGGATCCCGCTCGAAGGGGTGGTGCCCCGGCAGTGGCGCGACGCGGTCGTCGACGAGGCAGGCCGGGTGGAGCGGATCCCCTACGAGCTGTGCGTCATGCGGGCCTTGCGGGAGGCGATCCGCCGCCGGGAGATCTACGTGGTCGGCGCGAGCCGGTGGCGGGATCCCGAGGAGGACCTCCCGGTGGACTTCGAAGCGAACCGGGAGATCCATTACGGCGCCATCCGCCAGCCGCTCGACCCGGCGGTGTTCGTCACCGACCTCCAACGCCGCCTCCGGGAGGCGCTGGGCCGCCTCGATGGCGCCCTGGCCGCCGGTACCGCCGGCGGGGTGCGGATCACCACCCGCCGGGGCGGGCCGTGGATCTCGGTGCCGAAGCTCGAAAAGCTGGACGAGCCGGCCAACCTCGAGGCCCTCAAAGCCGAGGTGGGACGCCGCTGGGGCACCTTGGATCTGCTCGACGTCCTCAAGGAAGCGGATCACCTCGCCGGGTTCACCGCCCAGTTCACATCCGTCGCCTCCCGGGAAGTGACGGCCAAGGAGACGCTGCGCCGGCGGCTCCTGCTGGTTCTCTTCGCCCTGGGCACCAACGTCGGGATCAAAGGAATCGCCGACGGGCTCACCGACACCGCCGACGGGGGCGACAGCGAGGCGGCGCTGCGCTATGTCCGGCGTCTCTACGTCAACCGGGACAACCTGCGGCGGGCCATCGTGCGCCTCGTGGACGCCACCTTCGCGGCGCGAGACCAGGGCCTGTGGGGCGAAGGGACGGCGTGCGCCTCGGATTCGAAGAAGTTCGGCGCCTGGGACGCCAACCTGATGACCGAGTGGCACGTCCGCTACCGAGGACCCGGCGTGATGATCTACTGGCACGTGGAACGCAAGAGCGTCTGCATCTACAGCCAGCTCAAGGCCTGCTCGGCCTCCGAGGTCGCCGCCATGCTCGAAGGGGTGCTGCGCCATTGCACCTCGGCGGAGGTGGAACGCACCTACGTCGATACCCACGGCGCCTCGGTGGTCGGGTTCGCCTTCGCCCATCTGCTCGGCTTTCAGCTCTTGCCACGCCTCAAGAACATCGGCTCCGCCCGCTTGTATCTCCCCGGGGCCGGCGACGAGGCGTGGCCCCGGCTGGGCCGGGTCGTCACCCGACCCATCGACTGGGAACTGATCGCCCGCCAGTACGACCAGCTCGTCAAGTACGCCACCGCCCTTCGCCTCGGCACCGCCGAAGCCGAGCAGGTGCTGCGCCGGTTCACCCGCGGCGGCCCCAAGCACCCCACCTACGCCGCCCTCGAGGAACTCGGCCGGGCGGCGCGGACCATCTTCATCAGCGACTACCTCGCCGACCCGGCCCTACGCCGGGTGGGAATGTCAACCCGATTTGGCCCCACTGTGATGGCTTGAAGTGGCCCCACCCGTTTGCGCGTTGCAGTAGTTCCCGGCACGGCCGAACGCTGTGTGTGACGGGTTGATCCGTGCGCTGGGTTGTGGGTCAGGTCGTGGCGGCTCCTCTTCTTGGGGTGGTCGTCCTCGGTGGGTGGGGGGACGGGTCGGGCCGGGTGCAGCTCTCGATTTGTTGGCGGGGCCGCTGTCAGTTGATGTCGAAGGGCCACCTCTGGTCGGCGATGGGTGAGTCGGGATCGAAGCGGAGTTGGGCTTCGTGGGGGCTGGTGCCGAGGAGCTGGCCGATCTCGTGCCAGGTGGCGCCGTTGGCGCGGGCGTGGACGACGGCGAGGGGTAGCTCGCGTTCGGCTTGGGCGATGAGGCTGGCGATGAGGTGGAGGGTGGCGGTGTCGTCCCCGAGCCAGAGCCGGCGTCGTTCGGCCAGGGCGTAGAGGGCGTCGTCGATGACGGCGTTGGTGTCGTCGTCGGTGCGGGGGGCGGGGTGAACGCGCCGGTTCATGGCCGTTTCTCCTCGGGAGTAGGGGGCCGGGGTGGGCGGGTCTTGTTGGCCCGGGCCATGCGCAGCCGGTAGCTGTCGGTGCCGGTCTCGATGATGTGGGCCCGGAACGTGAGGCGATCCACGACCGCGGCGGCCAGGCGGGGATCCGAGAAGGTCTGGCCCCATTCACTGAAGGGATGGTTCGAGGCCACCGCCACCGAGGCTCGTTCTTCGCGTTCGGTGATGACCTGGAACAACAGTTCGGCGCCTTTGGGGTCGACGCTGACGTAGCCGAGTTCGTCGACCAGCAACACGTCGAGGCGGCCGTAGCGGCCAACGACCTTGGAGAGCATCCGGTCGTCGGCGGCTTCGGCGAGTTCGTTGACCAGCGCGGCGCAGGTGACGTAGCGGACCCTCCGGCCCGCCTCGCAGGCCGCGATCCCAAGTCCTATAAGGAGATGCGATTTGCCGGTGCCGCTGTCGCCGATGAACACGATGGGTTCCCCGGCGTCGATCCAGCTTCCCCGGCTGAGGGCGGCGAGGGTGGCCGGGTTGATAGCCGGGGCGGCGGCCAGGTCGAAGTCATCGAGTCGCTTGAGGCGCGGGAAACGGGCTTCGACGATGCGCCGGGCCCGGCGGCGCCCGTCGCGTTCGTCGACCTCGGCGGAGAGGACCTCAGCCAGGAACGCCCGATGGGTGAGCCGCTCCTTGGCGGCCACGTCGGCCAAGGCGGCGGCCTCGGCGCGGATGGTGGGCA
>JBOGFO010000451.1:0-2988 GCA_050743445.1 Acidimicrobiia bacterium | reverse complement strand
CTCGTCGCCTCCGCCCTCGCCCTGGCCTGGTTCGCCCGGATCCCCTGACCACCGGCGCCGGGGTGACCCGCCCGCGGTGGCCGTCGGCGGACGCGGTCAGCGCCGGACCACCGCCACGTGGTGCCCGTCAACTCATGGCTGGTGCTTGAGGGAGTCTTGGCGTTCCGGTGCCACCCAGCCGGTTCGCTGGGTGAGCCAGAACAGGTAGGCGAGGGCGGGCACCACCAGGAGGCCGGCGACAACAAAGACGGCGACGAGAGCCCAGAGGGTGGCCCGGGCGCCGGCGGCGTCGGCGATGGTGAGGGTGTCGGTGAGGAGCCAGGGGTGCTGGCCGGCGGCCCATCCCAGGACGACGGCGCTGACGGCGGCGACGGCGGCGAGGCGGGCCAGCTGGTATCGGCGACGCTCCAGCGCCCAGAGCGCAGTGACGCCGGCGGCGGCGGAACCGGCGACCAGGGGGAGGCCGCGGCCGGTGAGGCCGTCGGCCAAGGTGGGCGCGTCATGCCCGAGGGGCAGGATGGCGGCGAGGGCGGCAGCGCCGGTAAGGAGCCCGGAGCCGAGGGCGCGCCGGCGGCAGGCAGCCGCCAGCTCGGGCTGGTGGCGGTGCTCCGCTTCGGCGGCGAGGAACGTGGCGGCGAGGAAGGCGCAGGTGAGCACGGCGAGCAGGCCGCCGACCACCGAGGTGGGCCCGGTCCAGGAGGTCCACTGGTCACCGCCGCCGTCGGCGGGGACGCGCCCGGAAGCGACGGCGCCCACGATGCACCCGAGGAGGAACGGCGTGGCCAGCGACGAGGCGGCGAACAGCACCCCGAAGAGCCGGGCCGACTCGAGGGTGGGGGCGAACTTGCGGAAGGCGAACGCGGAGCCTCGGGCGACGATGCCGAGCCCGGCGAGGCTGAAGGGGACGAACAACGTCTCCATCACCGCGGCGAAAGCGGCGGGGAACCCGGTCCAGAGGAACACGAGGACGTAGATGAGCCAGACGTGGTTGGCCTCCCACACCGGGCCGATGACCCGGTCGATGAGCGACCGGAGGGGAGCGCCCCGCTGGGCGTCGCCGGCGGTGAGGTCCCAGATGCCGCTCCCGAAGTCGGCGCCGGCGAAGAGGGCGTAAGCGAGCACACCGACGAACAGCAGCGAGGCGACGGCCTCGGCGAGGCTCACCGCCCGGGCCCGCCGGCAACGGCTGAGCGTCCACGCCCCGTCTCGCTGCTCGGGCCGTAGGGGGTCGGGAGGTCGAGGGTCTCACCGTGGCGCCAGCGCTGGGCCATGGACCGGAGCACGAGGGCGGCGCCGGCGGTCATCGCCGTGTACACGACGACGAGCACCCCGAGGGACACCCACACACCGCCGCGTTCCGTGACGGCCTCCTCGATCCGCATGTGCCCGTAGGCGATCCAGGGCTGACGCCCGACCTCGGTGGTGATCCAGCCCAGCTCCAGGGCGGCGATGGCGGCCGGGCCGGCGGCCACGGCAGCTCGGAGGAACCACCGCCGGCTCAGCCAGTCCCGTCCCCGCCGTCGCGCCCACCAGAAGGCGACGCCGAGGCCGGCAAGCGCGAAGCCGATGGCGACCATCAGCTGGAACGACCAGTGGACCATGGTGGCGAGCCCGTCGCCGGGTCGGGCGTCGGCCGGGAGGTCCTCCAGGCCGGTGACGGGCCGGTCGACGCCGCCCCGGCTGATGAACGAACCGAGCCCGGGGATCTCGATCCCGAAGCGCCGCTCCCCGTCGACCAGGACGCCGCCGACGACGAGCGGGGCGCGGGACTCGGTCTCGACGGCGAGCTCCATGGCGGCCAGCTTGGACGGCTGCTCGGCGTGGAGGCGGGCGCCGAGGAGATGGCCGACGAGCGGCTGGGCGAGGGCGGCGACCGTGGCGAAGGCGAACGGCACGGCGAAGCCGAGCCTGTGGTGGCGGTCGTCGCGCCCTTTGAGCAGTCCGGCGGCGTAGACGGCGGCGGTGGCGAAGCCGACGACCATGAACGTCGCCAGCCACATGTGGGCGAACTGCAGCCACACCCTGGGGTTCAGCATGGCGGCCCACGGGTCGACGTCGACGACCCGGCCGGCCACGACCCGGAATCCCGTAGGCCCGTTCATCCAGGCGTTCACCGACAGGATGCAGAAGGTGCCGACCACGCCGGCCAGGGCGATGGGGACCAGCGTGGCGAGATGGAGGCGGTCGGGAAGCCGCCCCCACCCGTAGAGGTAGATGCCGATGAAGATCGCCTCGACGAAGAAGGCGACGCCCTCGAGGGCGAACGGCAGTCCGATGACATCGCCGTAGGCCCGCATGAACTGCGGCCACAGCAGCCCCATCTCGAAGCTCAGGATCGTCCCCGAGACGGCGCCGACGGCGAAGAGCACGGCGGCGACCTTCGACCACCGATGAGCCAGGCCGAGGGCGACCGGATCGCCATCCCGCAAGCCGCGCCGGTGGAGCACCCAGATGACGGCGGGGAAGGCGACCCCGAACGCGGCCAGCACGATGTGCGAACCGAGCGACACCGTCATCTGCCAGCGGGCCGGCAGCAACGCCGGGGGTTCGGCGGCGAGCGAACTGGCGACGAGAGCGGCGGTCATCAGGTCTCCCGGGAGTCGAATTCAGTCTCGCATCACGTTCGCACCATTGCCGCAAAGCCCCACGGGCCGCGCCCCTTTCGGCGCCCGGTGGGTCTCAGCCGACGATCTCCACGTCGGCGACATCGTCGCGGGTGACCAACTCGCCCAGGAGGGACTCCAGGGGGGTCCGTTCACGTCGGCTTGGATCGTCCGGCGCCCGTGGCGCGCCGACAGGGAGCGGACCTCGATATGCGACAGGCCATGGAGGGCTCCGATCATCCCGCGGGCGTCGGCCGTGGGGGCGAGCTGGATGCTCACCGTCCCCTTGGCCAGGGTGAATCGCCGGAGCCAGCGGCGGGCGACCGCGGAGGATGCGAGCCCGCCGATGTTTCTCAGACTGGGATTGCCGAGGTTGGTGTCGCGG
>JBOGFO010000450.1:0-2343 GCA_050743445.1 Acidimicrobiia bacterium | reverse complement strand
CGGCCAGCCCGTCGCCGCCGTGGTGAACATCGGCATCGGCGGCTCCGACCTCGGCCCGGCCATGTGCACCGAGGCGCTCCGGCCCTACGGGCAGCGCTCCCTGGACGTCCGCTTCGTCTCCAACGTCGACGGCGCCGACCTGGCCGGCCGCCTCGCCGGCCTCGACCCCGCCCGCACCCTGTTCGTGATCTGCTCGAAGACGTTCACCACCCTCGAGACCCTGACCAACGCCCGAAGCGCCCGGGAATGGCTGGTCGGCGGGCTGGGGGACGAGGCGGCCGTCGGCTCCCACTTCGTGGCCGTGTCGACCAACGACGCCAAGGTGGCCGAGTTCGGCATCGACCCGGCCAACATGTTCGGGTTCTGGGACTGGGTGGGCGGCCGCTACTCGGTCGATTCGGCCGTCGGGCTGGTCCTCATGCTGGCCATCGGACCCGAGCACTTCTCCCGGTTCCTGGCCGGCTTCCGGACCATCGACGAGCACTTCCGCACCGCCCCCGTGGCCGAGAACCTGCCCGCCCTCCTCGGGCTCATCGGCTGCTGGTACGTAAACTTCTTCGGGGCGGGGTCGCACGCCGTCCTGCCCTATTCGCAGGACCTGGCCCGCTTTCCCGCCTACCTCCAGCAGCTGGACATGGAGTCGAACGGCAAGCGCGTCACCCGGGACGGTCACCCCGTCGCCACCGCCACCGGCCCCGTCGTGTGGGGTGAGCCCGGGACCAACGGTCAGCACGCCTTCTTCCAGCTCCTCCACCAGGGCACCCACCTGGTCCCGGCCGACTTCATCGGGTTCTCGCGGCCTGCGCCAGGGAGCCTGGCCCGGGGCCGGGGTGTCCCCGATCTGGCCCGGGGCCGGGGTGTCCCCGACATGCAGAGCCATCACGACCTGCTGATGGCCAACTTCTTCGCCCAGACCGAGGCCCTCGCCTTTGGGAAGACCCCGGGGGAGGTGGCGGCCGAAGGGGTCGCCCCCGAGCTGGTGGCGCACCGGACCTTCCCCGGCAACCAGCCCTCCAACACGATCCTGGCTCCCGAGCCGTCGCCGTCGGTGCTCGGCCAGCTGATCGCCACCTACGAGCACAAGGTGTTCACCCAGGGGGTCGTCTGGGGGATCAACTCCTTCGACCAGTGGGGTGTCGAGCTGGGCAAGGTCCTGGCCGGGCGCATCGCCGCCCAGCTCGCCGCCGGCGACGACGGCGCCTCGGATCACGACAGCTCCACCTCCGGTCTGATCCGGCGCTATCTCGGAACCCGAACCGGCATCGACTGAGCCGTTGTTGGGTAGGGAATCCCCTGGCAGAACGCGCCAGGCGAAAACCGAGACATGTCCCACGTGCTTCTCATCGAAGACGACGCCCGCATCCGGGAGGTCGTCGAGCGCGGGCTGGGGTCTCGGGGCTTCGTCGTCACCTCCGCGCCCGACGGGATCGACGGCCTCGACCTGGCCCGGAAGCTGGAAGTCGACGTCGTCCTCCTCGACCTCATGCTGCCGGGGATGTCCGGCCTGGAGGTTCTGGAGGAGATCCGCCAGGCCAAGCCCCGCCTGCCGGTGGTGGCGCTCACCGCCCTGGACGACACCCGCTCCAAAGTGGCCGGCCTCGACGCCGGCGCCGACGACTACCTGACCAAGCCGTTCTCCCTCGACGAGCTGGCCGCCCGCATCCGGGCCCGGCTGCGCAGCACCGAGGCCGACGCCGGCGCCCTCAAGGCCGGGCCCCTCACCGTCGACCCGGTGGCCCACCGGGCCGTGCTCGCCGGCCGGGAAGTGCCGCTGTCGGCCCGGGAGCTGGCCCTGCTGGCCGCCTTCGTGCGCCACCACGGCCAGGTGCTGTCCCGATCCCAGCTCCTGAGTCTGGTCTGGGATCTCGACTTCGACCCGGGTTCGAACGTGGTCGAGGTCTACGTCGCCGCCCTGCGGCGCAAGCTGGGGCCGGAATGGATCGGAACGGTGCGCGGCCTCGGCTACCGCTTCGCCGTTCCCACCGCCGACGTGGCCACGGAGGCGGTGCCGTGAGAGGGGCGCTGGCCGCGCTGGCCGGAGCCCTCCTCTTCTTCCTCGGGGTGCTCACCGCCTCCTCTGAGGGGAGCCAGGTGGCACCCCCATCTGCCATCCCCCTGGGCGTCAAGGTTGTGGGCTCTCCGGAGGCGAGCCGGACGCCGGCCCGGGCGGAAACCCCGGAGCCGGCGCCGGCATCGACGACACCACGACCGGCGCCGGAGCCGGCGTCGCCGCCCCCCGCGGAGAGCGACCCGGCCTCCACCAGCACGACTTCGGCCCCGCCGTCCTCCGACAGTTCAACCACCACGACCACCTCCAACCCGGATTCCTCGACCACGACCTCC
>JBOGFO010000449.1:0-2782 GCA_050743445.1 Acidimicrobiia bacterium | reverse complement strand
GCGGTCGTAGAACTTGACCCCGCCGAAGACCCGGTAGGGGATCCCGGAGCGGACGAGGACCTCCTCCAGCACCCGGGACTGGGCATTGGTCCGGTAGAACACAGCCAGATCGCCGAAGCGGTGGTGGGCGTCATCCACCAGGCGGTGGACCTCCCGGGCCACGTACATGGCCTCGTCCCGCTCGTCCTCGCCCAGGTAGCGGGAGATGAGCTCGCCGCCGACCTGGTCGGTCCACAGGTGCTTGGGCCGCCGCCCGGCGGTGTTGGCGATGACGGCGTTGGCGGCGGAGAGGATCGTCTGGGTGGAGCGGTAGTTCTGCTCCAGAACGATGACGGAAGCGTCGGGGAACGCCTCCTCGAAGCGCATCAGGTTGCGGTAGTCGGCGCCCCGGAAGCGGTAGATGGCCTGGTCGGCGTCGCCCACCGCCATGATGTTGCGGTGCTCCTCGGACAGGGTGCGGACCAGCTCCCACTGGGCCAGGTTGGTGTCCTGGAACTCGTCGACCAGCACGTGGCGGAAGCGGGCCCGCCAGCGGGAGGTCACCTCGGGGTGCTCCCGGAAGAGCCGCACCGCCCCGGTGAGCAGGTCGTCGAAGTCGAGGGCGCAGGCGTCGACCAGTCGCTTCTGGTACTCGGCGTAGACCTCGGCCAGGCGCTTGTCGAACGGAGTGAGGGCCCGGCCGGCGAGTTCGGCGGGGCCGAGCAGCTCGTTCTTGGCCGCCGAGATGACGCCGTGGACCTGGCGGGGCGGCATCCGCTTGGGGTCGAGGTTCATGTCCCGCAGGACGTAGGTGACCAGGCGGGTGGCGTCGGCCTGGTCGTAGATGGAGAAGCTGGACCGCAGCCCCAGGTGGGCGGCCTCGCGGCGGAGGATGCGGGCGCAGGCGGAGTGGAAGGTGGAGACCCACATCCGGGAGGCCACCGGCCCGACCAGGGTGGCCACCCGCTCCTTCATCTCGTCGGCCGCCTTGTTGGTGAAGGTGATGGCCAGGATGGCGAAGGGCGACACGCCCCGTTCCCGGATGAGGTGGGCCACGCGGTGGGTCAGGACCCGGGTCTTGCCCGAACCCGCCCCGGCCACGACGAGCACCGGGCCGTCAGGATGGGTGACCGCCTCCCGCTGGACGGGGTTCAGCCCCTCCAGCAGCCGGGACTCCGGGGCGGCCCCGGGGAGCGGCAGCGAAGGCTCCTCGAGGGGCAACTGGGCGGCGTCGGTCATCTCGCCGGCCATCGTACCGGTGGGGTCCGCCGGTCCAGCCGGCCTCAGAGGATCCGCTCGTGGAGCCCGGCCGCGGCATTGAGGAGGCAGAGGGCGGCGATGTCGACGGTCTGGCAGCCGATGTCCCGGGCGGCGTCGACCTCGACGATGTCGAGGGCCCGCACCCGGCGGTCGCGTCCGGCCAGGAAGGCGGCGGCGAACAGCTCGCCGGGACTGAGGCCTCCGGGGCGGGCACCGGGGCAGGCGGGGGCGAACGCGGAGTCGAGCACATCGACGTCGAGGTCGACGTAGATGTTGTCCACGGCCAGGCCGAGGCGGTCGAGGGCCTCCACCATCACGTCCTCCACCGAACCGAAGTGCACCTCGGCGGCCGTGACCACGTCGATCCCGGCGTCCTCCGACCAGCGGCGGTAGGAAGCCGAGTTGGAGAAGCCGGCGATCCCGACCTGGACGACCTGGGAGCCGGGCAGCCCGGCGTCGATCAGCGCACGGACGACGGAGCCGTTCCCCGGCCGGCCCTCGTAGGTGCGCACGTCGTGGTGGGCATCGAGGGTGATGAGGCCCCAGGACTCGATCTCCTCGCCGGCCAAACCCATGAGGGCGGGGTAGGTGATGGCGTTGTCCCCGCCGGCGAGGATCACCAGCGGCACGCCCGCGCCGGCCTCGGCCACGGCGTCGGCGATCTCCTTACCCGAGGGCTGGACGGTGAGGTCACCGGCGTCCCGGGGCATGAGGTCGGCGACGTCGACGTCGCGCTCGGAGTTGAACGTGGACAGGACGTCGAGGCGTCGCCGGACGGCGGCCGGAGTCTCGTGGCAACCGCACGGCTGGGTGATCGACGTCACCGACAGGGGCACGCCCATGACCACGAGGTCGGGAGCTTCGGCGGCGTCTGAGAGCCAGTCGGCCGCGGTGGGCCAGTGCGGATCGCGGGGCGGGGTGCTCACGGCCGGATCACCTCGCCCCCGGCCACGACGTGCGCCACCCGGTCCATCCCGGGGTGATACGCCAGGTCGACGTAATGCTCGCCGGCCAGCACGACCAGGTCGCCCACCCCCCCGGCCGTGAGCCGGCCGAGATCCTCCCGCCGCAGGGCGGCCGCCCCACCCCGGGTGGCGGCCCGCACCGACTCCTCGGCCGACAGCCCGAGCGCCGAGCAGGCCACGGCGATCACAAAGGGCATGGAGGTCGTGTAGCTCGTCCCCGGGTTGCAGTCGGTGGCCAGGGCGATCGTCACCCCGTGGTCCAGGAACATGCGGGCCGGGGCGTAGGACGAGCGCAGGCAGAACGAGGTGGCCGGCAGCAGCACGGCCACGACTCCCGCCGAGGCCAGCGCCCGGGCGTCCTCGTCGTTGGCGTAGACGAGATGGTCGGCGCTGGCACACCCCAGTTCGGCGGCCAGGAGCGCCCCGCCCGTGCGGGCCAGTTCCTCGGCGTGGATACGGGGTGTCAAGCCGTGCGCCTTCCCGGCTTCGAGCACCTTGCGCGATTCGGGCACGGTCAGCGCCCCTTCGTCGCAGAAGGCGTCGCAGCTCTCGGCCAGGGCGGCACAGGCGGGCAGCAT
>JBOGFO010000448.1:0-4310 GCA_050743445.1 Acidimicrobiia bacterium | reverse complement strand
GCTGTCCGCCGAGCAGAACGAAGCGCTGACCCGGGTCGGACCCGGGACGCCCATGGGCGAGATGCTGCGCCGCTACTGGTATCCGGTGGCGCTGGTGTCGGACCTCGACGACTTCCCGGTGCAGAAGGCCCGCCTGCTGGGCGAGGACTTCGCCGTGTTCAAGACGCCGTCGGGCCGCTACGGGATCCTGGGTGAGCACTGCCCCCACCGCCGGGCCTCGCTCGTCTACGGCATCGTGGAGGAGGAGGGCCTGCGCTGCGGCTACCACGGGTGGCTCTTCGACTGTGAGGGCGCCTGCGTCGACCAGCCGGCCGAGCCGGACAAGTCGGTGTTCAAGGGCCGCATCACCGCCCAGTCCGGGCCGGCCCAGGCCGTGGGCGGGCTGGTGTGGGCCTACATCGGGCCCACGCCGGCTCCCGAGCTTCCCCGCTACGACGTCTACGTCATGGACGGCCTGCGGGACATCGGCCATGCCACCCTGCCGTGTTCGTGGCTCCAGATCATGGAGAACGCCGTCGATCCCCACCACGTGGAATGGCTCCACGGGCGGTACTTCGCCTTCCTGGCCGCCCAGAAGGGGTTCGAGGCCCCGCCCAGCTTCCAGCGCAAGCACGCCCGCACCGCCTTCGACCCCTTCGAGCACGGGATCATCAAGCGCCGCCTGTACGAGGGGCAGAGCGAGGACGCCGACGACTGGAAGGTCGGCCACCCGCTGGTGTTCCCCTACAAGATGCGGGTCGGGGGCGGCTACATCGAGCAGATGCAGATCCGGGTGCCGGTGGACGACACCACCACCTGGTTCATCCTCTACACCGTCCACTGCCCCCCGGGGGTGGACATCGCCGACCAGGCACAGGTCCCCGCCTACGAGATCCCGTTCCTGGACGAGAAGGGCCGCCACATCACCGACTACATCGAGGGCCAGGACATCATGGCCTGGGTCACCCAGGGGCCGATCACCGACCGGACGGTGGAGCACATCGGCAAGTCCGACATCGGTCTCGTCACCATGCGCCGCATGTACCGGGAGCAGATGGCGGCGGTGGCCGAGGGCCGGGACCCGCTGGCCGTGATCCGGGAGCCCCACGAGCGCATCGACCTGCCCTGCGAGAAGGACAAGTTCGGCGCCCGCTGGGAGGACTTCGCCGTCCAGTGGATCAACCAGGGCTTCGCCCGCTACAGCCCCCAGAAGGAGAGCCTGCTGAAGCTCCACCTCGACGCCGCCGCCATCCGGGACTCCCAGGGCGTTGGCTGACCTCTCCACCCCCGTAGATGCGTTCATCTGTCGCCGTCCTGGGGTCCGACGAATGAACGCATGTAGGCGTGGGGGCCCGAGTTGACGGGCTGGTTCGCCGACGACGCCCTGGCCCACGCCGTGGACTCGCCGTCGTTCTGCCCCCGTTGCGGCGCCGGGGTGACCGGCGACGGGGGCCTGGTCGTCGAATACTGGACCGCCGGGGAGCGGGTCTTCCACTGCTGGTGCCGGTCCTGCGGATGGGCCGGCGAGGTCACCACCACCCTGAGGATGATCGGCCACGAGGCCGAGTGAGGAGCCAAGAAATGAGGACGCAGCCATGCCGTTGATCAACGTGCACCTGGCGGCCGGGCGGACCGACGAGCAGAAGAAGGCGCTCATGGCCGCCTTGACCAAGGCGGCCGAGGAGTCCATCGGGGCGCCCCTCGCCTCCATCCGGGTGTGGATCACCGAGATGCAGCCCACCGAGTTCATGGCCGGGGGCGAGACCATGGCGGACCGGCAGGCAGCCAAGGCCGCGGCGGCCGGGAACGGGTCGTGATCCCCCACGTCATCGACGGCGAGGCCCGCAAGGCCTCCGACGGGCGCACCTTCGAGACCGTCGACCCGTGGCGCCAGGCGCCGTGGGAGGAGGTCGCCCTCGGCACCCGGGACGACGTGGAGGCGGCGGTGGCCGCCGCCCGCCGGGCCTTCGACGAGGGTCCGTGGCCGAGGATGGGCGCCGGCGAGCGGGGGGCGATCCTCCACCGCCTGGCCGGCCTGATCGAGGCCCGCATCGACGACCTGGCCGAGGCCGACACCTCGGACATGGGCAAGCCCCTCACGGACATGAAGGTCAAGGACGTGCCCCGGGCGGCGCAGAACTTCCGCTTCTTCGCCGACCACGTCCGCCTGTCGACGGCCGACGTCTATCCCATGGACTCGCCCCACCACGCCTACACCCGCTACGAGCCCGTCGGCGTCGTGGCCGCCATCGCCCCCTGGAACTTCCCCCTCATGCTCGAGACCTGGAAGGTGGCGCCCCCGCTGGCGTGGGGCAACACGGTGGTGCTCAAGCCGGCCGAGGACACCCCGGCTTCGGCGTCGATCCTGTCCCAGCTGGCCCTGGAGGCGGGGATGCCCCCCGGGGTCCTCAACGTGGTCCACGGCTTCGGGCCCGACTCGGCCGGCCAGTGGCTGACCGAGCACCCGGGCGTGGACCGCATCACCTTCACCGGCGAGTCCGCCACGGGGCGGGCCATCGCCCGGGCGGCGGCGGCCAACCTGACCCCGGTCAGCTTCGAGCTGGGCGGCAAGGGGGCCAACCTCGTCTTCGCCGACGCCGACCTGGACAAGGCCCTCGGGTGGTCCCTCAAGGCCATCTTCACCAACGCCGGCCAGGTGTGCCTGGCCGGCAGCCGCCTCTACGTGCAGCGCCCGGTGTACGACGACTTCCTCGACCGGTTCGTGGCCGCCGCCTCCGCGATGCGCACCGGCGACCCCCGGGAGGCGGGCACCGAGATCGGGCCGCTGTCGTCCCAGGCCCACTACGACAAGGTGACCGGCTATCTCGACGGCATCGGCGCCGACGGCAGCCGGATCCTGTGCGGCGGCCCGGCGGACGACGGCAGCTGGGTGGTGCGCCCCACCGTGGTGACCGGCGCCCCCGCGGACTCCCGCCTGTGCCGGGAGGAGGTCTTCGGCCCGGTGGTCACGGTGGCCCCCTTCGACTCGGAGGACGAAGCCGTCGCCCTGGCCAACGACACGCGCTACGGCCTCAACGCCATGCTCTTCACCGAGAACGTGCGCCGGGCCCACCGGGTGGCGGCCCGCCTGCGGGCGGGCACGGTGTGGGTCAACTGCTTCTTCGTGCGCGACCTGCGGGCCCCCTTCGGCGGCGTGGGCGACTCGGGCATCGGCCGGGAGGGCGGTGACTTCTCCCGCGAGTTCTGTACCGAGCCCAAGGCCGTCGTGATGGAGCTCTAGCGGTGCCCTCACCTCGTTCCGGCGTTCCTCAGCGGCGACAGGTGCCCGTCAGGAACGCATGTTGAAGGGATTGCTGCTCGACGTGGGCGGCGTGGTCGTCCGCCACGCCTTCGAGCTGAGGGAGCACATCGAGGCCCGCCTGGGCCTGGCTCCCGGAGCCATCGAACAGGGCGGCCCGTTCGGGCCCGCCGTCGACCCCGACTGGGAGCGGGTGGAGCAGCGCGAGCTGTCGGAGACGGCGTACTGGCTGGCCTGGACGGAGACGATCGGCCGCCTCGCCGGGCGCCCCGACCTGACCGTCCAGGAGCTCTGGCCGCTCGCCTACTCCGGCCCCGAGGAGGAGTTCCTCCGCCCCGAGATCATCCCCCTGGTCGACGAGGCCTCCGCCGCCGGCATCGCCCTGGCCATGCTCTCCAACGACCTCACCACCTTCCACGGCGAGCACTGGGTGGAGAAGGTGCCGTTCTTCGGCCGGCTGGGCGCCTTCTTCGACGCCGCCTCGCTCGGCGCCCGCAAGCCCGACCCGGTCGCGTACACCGGCGCCGTCGACCGGCTCGGGCTGCCGGCCGGCTCCGTGCTGTTCGTCGACGACCTACCCGAGAACGTCAGCGGCGCCGAGGCGGCCGGCCTGCCCGCGGTGCTCTTCGACATCGCCGACCCGGCCGCCAGCACCGCCCGGGTGAGAAAATCGCTCGGTCTGTGACCGCCGATCCCTCCAGGAGGCAACGATGCCCGGCTACCTGATCATGGACTGCGAGGTCACCGACCCGGCCGGCTACGAGAAGTTCAAGGCCCTGGCCGAGCCCGCCATCGCCGCCCACGGGGGCCGCTACCTGGTCCGGGGCGGCGCCCTCGAGGCCCTGGAGGGCGACTGGCACTCCCGGATCATCGTCCTGGAGTTCGACACCCGGGAGGCGGCCCTCGAGTTCTACAACTCCGACGAGTACCAGGCGGCCCGGGAAATCCGGCTCGAGACCTCGGTCGCCCGACTGGCGGCGGTGGAGGGCACCGGCGACGAGGCCGACGAGCGCCGGCGCATGGAAGCCATGATCCGGCGCTACTTCGACGCCTGCAACGCCGCCGACGTGGA
>JBOGFO010000447.1:0-3329 GCA_050743445.1 Acidimicrobiia bacterium | reverse complement strand
GTACTGCCCGGTGGTCTGGAGCACGCCTTCCTCGATCACCTCGTCGGGGTAGTAGAGGGCGGCGAAGCACTCCGAGCGCCCCGGGGAGGCGTCGAGCCAGGAGCGGGCGAACGGAACCGTCGGCTTCAGCTCGCCCGGGATCCCGAAGAAGGGCGAGATCGGCCGGGCGTCGGCCCAGCTCTGCCAGTTCCGCCGGGAAGCCAGATCGTGGAAGGCGGTTTCCTCGTCGACGGCTTCAGCCGAGGCAGCCACGGCTTTGTCCTCGGCGGGCTCGCTCGAGGCCGGGATCGTCCCCAGCCCCACGGTCATGAGCGCCAGGCCGGCCACCGAGACGCCCCGTAGCCAGCGCCCCCGAGGTGTCGATCGCGTCTGCATCTACCCCACCCCCTTGGAGGTTGTCGCCAAGATCTCTTCACTCATGTAGGTCCCCTCCATGTGCTCCTCGGCGGCGGAGATGGGCCCCGAGAAGACGATCCGGCCCTTCTCCAGCACCTCGCCCCGGTCGGCCTTGCCCACCAGGCGGGAAGCGAACTGGTCCACCACGATGAGGCCCAGGCCCCGGTCGCAGAGCTGGCGGAGGGTGCCCAGCAGCTCCATGACGACCAGGGGGGCCAGGCCCATCGACAGCTCGTCGACCATCAGCAGCCGGGGCCGGGACATGAGGGCCCGGCTGATGGCCAGCATCTGCTGCTCGCCACCGGAGAGCGATCCCGCCCGCTGGTCCTTGCGCTCGTCGAGCCGGGGGAAGATCGAGTAGACGGCCTCCATCTGCTCGGCCAGGACCGACTTGTCCTGGCCGAAGGAGCCGGCCAGCAGGTTCTCCCGCACCGACAGGTTCTTGAACACCCGCCGTCCCTCCGGGCACAGGCTGATGCCGGAGGCGAAGCGGGCGTGGGTCGGCTCGTGGCTCACCTTCCTGCCCCGGAACACGATCCCGCCCTTGCGGACCGGGAGCTGGCCGAGAATCGTCTTGAGCAGGGTCGACTTGCCCGCCCCGTTGGGCCCGAGTACGCCCACCATCTCTCCCGGCTCCACCCGCAGGTTGATGCCGAAGAGGACGGGCAGGCGGCCGTAGCCCGTGGAGACGTTGTGGAGCTCAAGCATGGTGTTCGTCCTCCCCCAGATACGACGCCCGCACCTTGGGGTCGTTGGCGACCTCGGCGGGCGTACCGGAAGCGATCAGCGTGCCCTGGTCGAGCACGTAGATCGGGTTGCTGTTCTCCATGACGGCCTGCACGTAGTGCTCGATGAGCAGGACGGCCAGGCCCAGGTCCACCTGCATCCGCTTGACCAGCGCCACGAGCTCCTTGGCCTCGTGGGCGTCGACCCCGGCCGTGGGCTCGTCCAGGAGGAGCAGCCGGGGACCGCTCATCAGGCTGCGGCCGATCTCGATGCGGCGCTGGGCGGCGAAGTCCAGGGAGCGGGCCATCACCGACTGCACGGGTTCGAGGTCGAGGAGGCGGGCGACGGCCCGGGCGGCCAGGCGGGCGGCCTGCTCGTCGTTGTAGTTCTTCCGGCTCCGGAAGGTGGCCGCGAACAGCCCGCCCCGGATGAGCTGGTATGCGCCGGAGAGCAGGTTGTCGAACGTGGTCAGGTTCAGGTCGATGTGGTTGGCCTGGAACGTACGGCTCATCCCCAGCTTGGCCCGGTCCCAGGGCTGGCGCCTGGTGACGTCCTGGCCGAAGAGGACGATCTCGCCGGTGTCGGGCGTCGTGAAGCCGTTGAGCACGTTGAACAGGGTCGACTTGCCCGCCCCGTTGGGCCCGATCAGGCCGACGAAGCTGTGGGCCGGCACCTCGATGAAGGGCACCTCCCGGAGCGCCCGGATCCCACCGAAGGCCTTGCTGATGTCCCGGCCCACGAGCGGGACGCCGTCGTAGCTCTGCTCGGGGATGAAGTTGGAGAATGCCTCGAGGGCGGCCTCCTGACCTTCGGCGAGCTCGTACGTCGGGTTGGACGTGACGGCGGCCATGGCGCGCTACCCCCTTGCCTCGAGCTGGCCCCGGGGTCGGGGTCGCAGCGTGATTCCGGGGCCACGGCTCAGCGCCGCCCCGAGTCCGTCGCCGGTGGCGGCGACCGCAGCCTCACCGTCGGTCCTGGCGCCCACTCCAACCGGGGTCGGGGACCGGCGGGGCTGCGAGGAGGCCCGACGCTCCCGGCCGGTGGGCACCGTGTCGATGACGACGGGCTCGACACCGGCCTCGCTGGGCAGCACGACCGTCGTGCCCCGCTGGACCTCCGCCAGCGTCTGGTTCTCCCTCCGCTCCCGGAGCCGGTCGAGCACGGCGCCGCCGATGCCCCGGGCTCCGATGTAGGTGCCGGTCAGGAGGCCGAGGCCGCCGACGATGTTGGGCGACATCCGCAGCTGAACCTCCTCCAGTCCCGCCGGGAGCAGGGTGAAGGCGAAGGCCACGATGATCACCGAGATCAGCGACTCCGACCCCGCCGTCACCGGCACGGCCAGGAGGAACAGCGAGGCGAAGGACAGGTACTGGAGCAGGGTGGGCGGGGAGCGGTAGAGCGGGGCGGTCATGGCCCCGGCCAAGCCCAGCAGGGCGCCGCAGATGGCGAAGGCCAGGATCTTGTAGCGCCACGGCGAGATCCCAACCGCCGCCGCCGCCTCCTTGTTGGTCCGCACCAGCAGCATGGCCCGGCCGTGGCGGGACTGGCGGAACAGGGTGAGCAGGACGACGACCAGTGCGAGCACGCCTGCGCACAGCCAGTAGAAGGCCCGGTCGGAGTCGAAGTGCAGGCCCAGGAAGGACGGCCGGCTCAGGTACACGCCTTCCGAGCCACCGGTCAGCTTGGCCACGGAGAAGACCGTGCGCTCGATGGTGACCTGCAGGCCGAGGGTGAGGACCATGACGTAGATGCCGGACAGCTTGGCGGTGGCCAGGGCGGCGAAGGAGTGGAGGACGGTGGCCACCAGGACCCCGGCTCCCAGCCCGACCAGGAAGGGCAGGTCGAGGCCGTCGCCCCGCACCATGTAACCGGTGAGGTACACCGAGGTCCCCACCAGGGCGGCGGAGGCCAGCGACACCTCGCCGATCCAGCCCACCACCACCATCAGGCCGAGGGCGGCGATGGCCAGGAGGCAGGCCGCCGCCCCCAGGAAGACCCAGAACTTCGGAGCCTTCAGCACCCAGCCGAAAGCGACGACCAGGAAGGCGGCGTAGCCCCAGAGCGGGATGTTGGGCGACAGGACGCTCGAGTAGCGGCGCAGCATGATCAGACCTCCCCGAGGCTCATGACGCCGCCCCGGCGGCGGGCCAGGAGCAAGATCCCGCCGAAGAGGAGCACCATCAGGATCACTTCCCGGAGTCCCGAGG
>JBOGFO010000446.1:0-2559 GCA_050743445.1 Acidimicrobiia bacterium | reverse complement strand
GCCGTCACCGCGATCGTCCCCAGGACGGTGCTGAGCGTGCTCTTGTTCGACCCGGCGACCACGATGGAGCCGACCAGGGAGATGGCGGCGATGGCGTTGGTCAGCGACATGAGCGGCGTGTGCAACAGCGGCGAGACCCGCCGGATGACCTCGAAGCCGACGAACGTGGCCAGCACGAAGACATAGATCGCAGTCTCCAGATCGGCGTTCACGCGCTCTCCACCTCCAGTCCGAGGGCCTGCCGCACCAGGGGGTGGACGATCTCGCCCTTGGCGGCCAGCAGCGTCGGGCCGGCGACCTCGTCGCTGGCGTCGACCGCCACGGCGCCCTCCTTGGTGACATGGAGCAGGAACGCCGCCATGTTCTTGGCGTACATCGAGCTGGCCTGGTACGGGGCGCTGGCGGGCAGGTTGGTCGGCCCGAAGATGGTGACGCCGTGTTCCGTGACCACCTCGTCGGCCCGGGTGAGCTCGCAGTTGCCGCCGCGTTCGGCGGCCAGGTCGACGACCACCGATCCGGGCTGCATGCCGGCGACCATGGCGGCGCTGATGAGTCGGGGCGCCGGGCGCCCGGGGATGGCGGCCGTGGTGATGACCACGTCGCTGCCGGCGACCACCCGCGCCATCATCTCCTGCTGACGCCGGTAGAAGTCCTCGTCCATCGCCTTGGCGTAGCCGCCCCGGTCCTCCGAATCGCCCGTCTCGAGGTCCAGCTCGACGAACTTGGCGCCCACGCTCTGGACCTGCTCCTTGACGTCGGGGCGTACGTCGTAGGCCTCCACGACGGCCCCCAGCCGCTTGGCGGTGGCGATCGCCTGGAGGCCCGCCACCCCGGCCCCCACCACGAAGACCCGCGCCGGCGGGACGGTACCGGCGGCGGTGGTGAGCATGGGGAACATCTTGGGCAGGGCTCCGGCGGCCAGGATGACGGCCTTGTAGCCCGCCACGGTGGCCTGGGAGGAGAGGATGTCCATGCTCTGGGCGCGCGTGATCCGCGGGAGCAGATCTAGCGCGAACAGCGTGACCATGCGGGAGGCGAGCGCCTCGACGGCGGCGGGGTGGGACAGCGGGTCGCACACCCCGACCACCACCTGGCCGGGCCGGAGGCGTTCGAGGTCCTGACGGGCGGCCTCCAGGTTCGGGACCAGGGCGCGGACCCGGGGGATGATGTCGACGGCGAAGACCTCGTTGCGCCACCGGACGACGGTGGCGCCCTTGGCCTCGTAGGCGGCGTCGGTGAATCCGGCGGCCTCTCCCGCGCCGCCCTCGACCAGGACGTCGAGTCCCGCCTTCGTGAGGGTGGGGATCACCGCCGGGGTCAAGGCCACGCGCGTCTCGCCCGGGAATGTCTCGCGCGGTACCCCGATCGTCAGCCGGTGACCAGAGTCATCCACGGTGCCAGATTGGTGAGCCATTCGGTCCGCAGGCCTCCCCCGTCGGGGGGAACGAGCGGTGAGAAGGGTACCCCTCGTCCCAAGCCCGGCCCGTCGAACCCCTCGTGGCGCCTGGCGATGCTGTCAGTCGCAGGCGACCGCGACGGCGAGGGCGGTGCAGATCGCACGCATGCGATCGTCGCTGAGACGTCCGAGACGTTCGACGAGCACGCCGATCGACACGCTTTCGACCGAATCCAGATTCGCCGCTGACCGCTTCGGCACAGGATCGGCGTTCGGATCGAGAACCACTTCGCTCGGGAGACCGCGCACGGTCGTCGTGCACGGGGCAACGAGGGCGCGCCGGAGGCGGGGAATGGCAGAGTCTCGCGAGAGTACGACGACGGGCCTACGGCCGATGTCGGGTGGCTCACACCACCAGACTTCGCCCCGAAGGGGAACGCTGTTCACGTCGATCCGGCGGCAGCCCGGAAGGAAGCCAGATCGCCCCACTCGTCCGGCTCGTCGAGCGGATGCTCCCCATAGACGGCGTATGCCTCGTCATAAGAACTGGAGCGGTGTTGCCGGATGAGTGCCATGAGCGCCTCGTCGAACAACGTGGCGTCCTTCACCCCGGCCCGGGCAAGACGCGCCTGGGAGAGGAGACCATCGTCGACCGTGGTGCTGATCCTTCGGCGAGCCATGCCACAACAATAGCATGATCATGCCATAGACCGGCCGGCTCGCAGTCTCCGGAGAGGCGTCGAGGAGGGTCGCGAGGCAGTATTGGCCGACGCGACAAGGAGGTCAGCTGATGTCGGTGCGCGTGGGGCAGCTGTGGCACTACCCGGTCAAGTCGATGCAGGGGGAGCCGACCGACGAGGTGATCCTCGGCCCGGGGGGCGTGGTCGGCGACCGCGCCTACGGGTTCGTCGATGTGGAGGCGGGCCGGCTCGTCAGCGCCAAGCACCCCAAGCGGTACGGCCCGAACCTCGGGTGCCGGGCCGCCTTCACCGAGCCGCCGCAGCTCGACGCCGAGCTGCCTCCGGTGCGGGTGACGTTCCCCGACGGGGTCACGGTGGACGGCGATCACGACGAGATCACCGCCCGGGTCGGCAAGCTCCTCGGCTGCGAGGTCCGCCTGGCCACCGTGGCCGTGGACGCCGGCGTCCTCGTGGAGGAGGTGT
>JBOGFO010000445.1:0-5735 GCA_050743445.1 Acidimicrobiia bacterium | reverse complement strand
CGCCCTTGCCCACACCGAGGCTCTCCACCACCTCAGAGACCGACGTCGGGTGGTAGCCCTGGTCGGCGAAGAGGCGGGCGGCCCGCTCCATCAGCTGGGCCCGGCGCTCCCGTCCCCGCTGGGTGAGCTTGCGCTTCATGGGCATTGCGCCGCCGGGCGACGGGCCGTGGTCACCGTCCCAGGGTACGAATCCCTTGACCAACCGGTCAATTTGCCGGTTGGCCGCTCCTAGAACGGAGCGACGTCGAGGAGGGGCTCCTTGGTGCCGTCGAGGTCCTCGTCGGCGTCCCAGTTGGGGCTGCCGGCGGCGATCAGCGCCTGGCGGACCTGGGCGGGGCCGGCGCCGGGGTGGCCGGCCAGGAACAGGGCGGCGGCTCCGGCGACGTGGGGTGCGGCGAACGAGGTGCCCGTCAGGAGGCCGTAGCCCCGCTCGGTGTTGGGCACCCGGCCGTTGGGCGGGACGGTCGACAGGATGCACACCCCGGGGGCGATCAGGTCGACGTCGGGCCCGTAGTTGGAGAAGTTGGCCAGCGTGTCGTCGACATCGTCCCGGCACGACGGCGCTCCGCCCAGGCCGCCGGGGCGGCCGTCGGAGTCGGCCAGGGCGGAGACCGTGATGACTTCGTCGTAGGCGGCGGGGGTGTATTCGTCGGCATTGCGGCCGTCGTTGCCAGCCGCCACCACGTAGGTCACGCCGGCCGCCACCGACTTGCAGATGGCGCGGTGCAGGAGATCCCCGTCAACGTGGCCGCAATGGCCGTCGTCCCCCGGCAACCGCTGACCGTTCGCGACGTTGTAGCCCCCGAGCGAAAGGTTGGCGACGTCGATGTCGTTGCTCGGGTCGGAGTCCGTGCGTGTACTGGTGAGCCAGTCCACACCGCAGAGCAACTCCTTGGTGGTCCCACCGGCCTGGTCGTTGAGGACCCGCACCGCCCACAGGCGGACACCCGGTGCGACTCCGACCACGCCGTGGCCGTCGTCGAGAGCACCGATGATCCCGGAGATGTGGGTGCCATGCCCGACGACGTCGTCATATCCGGGCCTGGGGTGGTCTTCGTCCTCCTCCTTGGCGCAGTTCACGCCGCCCACCACGTTGAGGTCGGGATGGTCCTTGTCGATGCCGGTGTCGAGCACTGCGACATCGGCATCGATCCGGGGCCGGTCGGCGCCGTCGATGGCGGCCGAGACCGACATGTCGGCCTCGATCCGGTCGATCCCGGGAGGCGTGACCTCGCTCCTCGTCAACGGCCGGTCGGGCTCCACGACCACGACCCGGGGGTCGCGCCGCAGGGCGGCCAGATCCGGGGCGGTCAGATCGGCGGCAAAGCCGGTGATGGCGGAGCGGTAGACGTGGTCGACGGTGAAGCCCAGCACCGTCGCCTGCTCGGCGGCCACCGCCGCCGGATCGCCGGTCCCGGCGGCCAGCATCACGACGTAGGACGACACTCCAGCGGGAGCCGCCGAGAGGACGGGTGCCGGAGCGAGGACGGCGCAGGCCGCCGCCAGGGCCACCCACCGACGTCTCAACGTGACTTCCCCCGTCCCGACACGCCCGCCGTGTCGCTCCCCTCCTACAAGGGTGGTGGCCGCTCAGCGTGTGTGTCAAGGGACGGAGCGAGGTGTTTACCTTCGCCTCGCCTACCCTGAGGTGCGGAAGGGGGAGCATGGGCTGGTGGGTTGTGAAGCTGGTTCTCACCCCGGTGCTGCGCGTCTTCTACCGGGTGCGGGTGGAGGGTCGTCAACATGTCCCCAACCGGGGCGGGGCCATCCTCGCCTCCAACCACAACGCCTTCTGTGACTCGCTCTTCCTCCCCGCCGTGCTGCGCCGGCGCCTCACTTATGTGGCCAAGGCCGAGTACTTCGAGAACCGCCGGACGGCCTGGTTCTTCCGGGCCATCGGGCAGATCCCGCTGCGCCGGGGCCCGGGGTCGGAGTGGCGGAGGGCGCTTGACTCGGCCGCCGCCGTCCTCGACGAGGGCAAGCTGTTCGGCATCTACCCGGAGGGAACGCGCTCGAAGGACGGCCGCCTCCACCGGGGCCACACCGGGGTCGCCATGCTCGCCCTGCGCACCGGCGCCCCCGTCATCCCCGTGGCGATCATCGGCACCCGGGCGGCGCAGCCGATCGGCACCCTCATCGCCCGGCCGTTCTCCCGCATCACCATCCGGTTCGGCGCCCCCCTCGACTTCACGGAGTACGCCGGGCGGGACAAGGAACGCCTCGTCCTCCGCCAGATCACCGACACCGTGATGTTGGAGATCCAGCGCCTCTCCGGCCAGGAGTACGCCGGCAAGTACTCCTCCTCCGCCCGGGCCCCGGAGTCCGCCGCCGGCTAGTCACCGTCTCAGGTCTGGGCCGACAGCACCGGCTTCACGTCGAGGATCGGTGTGCCGTCGACGGCCTCCAGGTTGCTGACCCGCAGGCGCGGCCCTCGCACGTCCAGGATCTCGACGCGATGGAGGCCGATCGGATTGGGTCGATCGGCGGAGCGGGTGGCGAACACGCCCGTCTCCGGGTTGGCCGGGTCGTCCCGGGGATGGACCCGCAGGACATCCCGGCGGGCCTGGTGCAGCCAGGTGAACACGAGTACGTGCATCCCGACCGTGAGATCCGCCAGCCCCGGCCGGAGGGCCTCCTCGAAGACGAGCCAGGCATCGGACGCCCCCTCGTCGCCTTGCTTCGGTGCCTCCCGTCGATCGACCAGCGACGACTCGACACGGCCGATCGGCCGGACCAGATAACCCCGCGACGCCGTCACTGACGCATCCTCACTTCGGAGGCCGCGGCGTCGCAACCGCCAGAGCCGACGCGGAGCATGCCGGTCATACAACGAACAGGGAGGTGTATACAATGATCCGGTGACCATGACGAGCTATGTGATGACCGTCTCCCGGAACGGCCAGGTCTCGATTCCAGCTGATGCCCGAGCGCGCTGGAAGGCGAAGCGCGTCGTCGTGGTGGACTTCGGCGACCGCGTCGTCATGCGCCCGCTGCCCGACGACCCGGTAGATGACCTCGAAGGGAAGTACCGGGCGCTGGGTCCGGCCGCCGACGAGGCTCGCCGACGGGCCCGCCGGGAGGAGTCGGGCCGGGCCTCGAGCCGTTGACGGTCCTTGACGCCTACGCCGTCATCGCCTTCCTTCGAGCCGAACCGGCCGCCAACGACGTCGGCGTTCTGCTCCAAGGCCCAGGTGTGGTCTTGACCACCGTCGGCGTCGCCGAGGTCCTCGACCACCTCATCCGTATCGTCGGGATCGACGAGGAGGACGCCACGCTCGATGTCGCCCAGCTCGGCCTGCTCGACGGCATTCCGGTCGACCCGGGCCTCGGAGCAGCCGCTGGCCGTCTCCGGGCCCGCCGGTATCACCGAAGCCGATGCCCGGTCAGCATGGCCGACTGCATCGCCGCCGAGGCAGCCCGGTCACGGGCCGAGCCACTCGCCACCTCGGACCCCCACCTCCTCGACGTCAGCCAGACAGAGAACATCGCCCGTCATGTTCTCCCCCAGAGCGACGGGTCGATCTGGACACCCGCACCGGGGACGACCTGAAGCCAGCAAGAATATGCTGCAAGGGATGTGGCCTCGGCCTGGGTCTGCGTGGCTTGTGGCAAGCCTCCGTGGTTCGCGGACGACCGGTCCCCGTGTCCGGCCGGACTGAGTGCCCTACCGCAGGCTTTATCACGTATCCGGCGGTGATCTTCAGGGCGTGGTTCTCCACGCTGGTGATCGGGCTGCGCGACCTCATCTGGTGACAGCCCGCGGGCCGGCAGTACTCGATTGCTGTCGCTTGGAGCGCTGACCCGACTCCGGCCCGTCGAATTGAAGGCATGACACCGAACGCCTCCACGAAGCCCTCCGTCAATGGTTCACCGTCTCTGTCGGCTTCGGGAACCGGCGTGCTTCCGGAACACCTGTCGTTCCGCAGGAACGCAAGTTGGCGGCTGGGCCTCAGGTCGCCGGCAGGGAGCGGGTGCGCTCGACGGCCCGCCGCCAGGCGGCGTGGCGACGGTCGGCCTCCGCCGGGCGCATGACCGGCTCGAACTCGGCGTCGCACAGCCATTGGGCCGCCACCTCGTCAGGACCGGCCCACACCCCCTCGGCCAGCCCGGCCAGGTAGGCCGCTCCGAGTGCGGTGGTCTCGGACACCACGGGCCGGCGGAGCGGCACGCCGAGGAGGTCGGCCTGGAACTGGCACAGGACATCCATGACCGCCGCTCCACCGTCGGCCCGCAGCTCGGAGATCTTGGTGGCCCCGGCCGCCTCCATGGCCTCGACGACGTCGCGGGTCTGGTGGGCCATGGCCTCCACCGCCGCCCGGGCCAGATGGGCCCGCCCCACGCCCCGGGTGAGCCCGAAGATGGCGCCCCGGGCGTAGGGATCCCAGTGGGGGGATCCCAACCCGGTGAAGGCCGGGACCAGGTAGACCCCCTCGGTATCGGTGACCGACTCGGCCAGTGCCCTCGTCTCGTCGGCCCGGGTGATGATCCCGAGCCCGTCCCGCAGCCACTGGATGGCCGCCCCGGTCACGAAGATGGCCCCTTCCAGGGCGTAGGCGACCCCGCCGTGGGCGCCCAGGTCCCAGGCGATGGTGGTGAGGAGCCCCTCCACCGGCTCGGGCTGTGAAGGGCCGAGGTTCATGAGCACGAACGAGCCCGTGCCGTAGGTGTTCTTGGTCATCCCGGGGGAGAAGCAGGCCTGGCCGAAGAGCGCCGCCTGCTGGTCGCCGGCGATGCCGGACACAGGCACGGCGAGCCCGCCGGCCGCCTCGGGCCGGGTGACTCCCATCCGCCCGCACGACGGCCGGACCTCGGGCAGCGAGGCCGGTGGCACGCCGAAGAGCTGGCAGAGCTCGTCCGACCAGGCCCGGGTGCCGATGTCGAAGACCAGCGTGCGGCTGGCGTTGCCCGGGTCGGTGACGAAGGCGCCGCCGTCGGGACCGCCGGTCAGGTTCCAGGCCACCCAGGCGTCCACCGTCCCCAGGGCGAGGTCACCGGAGACGGCGACGCCACCTTCGTTGAGTAGCCACTCCATCTTGGTGGCCGAGAAGTACGGGTCGAGGACGAGGCCGGTGGCCCGGCGCACCTGGGGCTCCAGGCCCTCGGCCCGGAGCTGGTCGCAACGGGCCGCGGTGCGGCGGTCCTGCCACACCAGCGCCCGGTGGAGGGGCTCGCCCGTGCGCCGGTCCCAGGCGACCACCGTCTCCCGCTGGTTGGTGATGCCGACCGCGGCGACGGAATGGCCGCCGTCCTCCAGGCGCCGGGCCAGTTCCGAGAGTGTCGAGCCGACCGCGTCCCGGATCTCGACCGCGTCGTGTTCCACCCAGCCGGGCTGGGGAAAGTGCTGAGTCAGCTCCCGGTAAGCAAAGCCCAGGGGCCGGCCGGCCTCGTCCACGGCGAAGCTGCGCACCCCGGTGGTCCCTGCATCGACGGCGATCACGGCGGGCATAAGCTCGAGGAAGGCTAGCGATCCGCCCCGCCCCCGGGGTGTCCCCGACCGAGGAGCCCTATGAGGATTGGTGTGCTGACCGGAGGCGGTGACTGCCCGGGACTGAACGCGGTGATCCGGGCCGTGGTGCGCAAGGGGGAGGGGGTCTTCGGACACAACCTGGTCGGCTTCCGCTACGGCTGGCGGGGCGTGGTCGAGTGCCAGATGGTCGACCTCACCGTCGCCTCCACCCGGGGCATCCTGCACCGGGGCGGCACCATCCTCGGGACCTCCCGGACCAACCCCTACA
>JBOGFO010000444.1:0-7507 GCA_050743445.1 Acidimicrobiia bacterium | reverse complement strand
GCGCCTGGCCGGCGAGGTCGAGCGGATGGAGGCCGACCCCGACTACAAGAGCCACAACCACCAGCACCACTCCTACATGGCCCGCAGCCGCTACGCCGACCAGCTGGCCGTGTACCGCTCCCTCTTCCCCGCCAACCAGATCCACGTGGTCAAGGCGGAGGACTTCTTCTCCGACCCGGCGGAGGAGTACGCCCGGGTGCTCGAGTTCCTCGGTCTCTCACCGTTCGAGCTGTCGGACTACAAGAAGCACAACGGCTACAGGCGCACCGCCATGAACCCGGACACCCGTGCCCGCCTCGAGGAGCACTTCGCCGACTCCAACCGCCGCCTGGTGGAGATGCTCGGCCCCCGCTTCTCCTGGGACTGATCGAGGTGCCGACCGCCACGGCCGACTCCGAAACGGAGCCTCTGCCGGCCGAAGAGGCCGGCGCGGCATCCGCTGATTCGCGCGCCGACCTCGGGAGCCTGGCCCGGGGCGGGACGCTCAACCTCATCGGCGCCGCCGCCAGCGGGGTCCTGACCTTCGCGCTGGTGCTCGTCCTCACCAACGCGCTGGGGCCGGCGGGCTACGGGGCGTTCGCCTCGGCCATGGGGCTGTTCACGATCATGTCGCGCACCGCCGAGCTCGGGGCCGACACCGGCCTCGTGCGCACCGTGGCCCGGCTCAAGGCGCGGGGGCGCCCCCAGGACATCCGGCCCACCCTCCTCGTGGCCCTCGTGCCCGTGCTCTCGGTGGCCACCCTGCTCGGGGTCGCCCTCTGGCTGTGGGCACCGGAGCTGGCCCAGATCTTCGGGAAGGGCCAGGGCAGCGGCCAGATCGCCGACTTCGCCCGCATCTTCGCCTTCTTCCTGCCCCCTTCGGCCGCCACCCTGGTGCTGCTGTCGGGCACCCGAGGGTTCGGCACCATGGTCCCGTCGGTGCTGGTGGACAAGATCGGCCGTCCCGCCATCCAGCCCCTGCTGGCTCTGGCCGTGGTGGCCGGCGGTCTCGGCACCACCGCCGTCGCCCTCGCCTTCGCCGTCCCCCTGGCCGTCGCGTGCACCGCCGCCTTCGGCTGGCTGTTCGTGCTGCTGCGCAAGGCCGAGCGCCAGGCGGCCAAGAAAGGCACGGGCGGGGTCGCCCGGCCAACCCGGGAGCTGGCCGCCCGCTTCTGGCGCTTCACCGCCCCCCGGGGCTTCGCCGGGATCTTCCAGGTCACCACCCTGTGGCTCAACACCCTGCTGCTGGGCGGGATCGGCTCCACCCGGGAAGCCGGGATCTTCAACGCCGCCACCCGCTACGTGACCGCCGGGCTCATGGTGGGCGTCGCCATCCAGCAGGTCCTCCAGCCCAAGCTGGCCGAGCTGCTGGCCCTGGGGGACAACCGCCGGGCCAAGCAGGTGTACCAGGCGTCGACGGCCTGGCTCGTCACCGCCGTGTGGCCGCTGTACCTGAGCTTCGCCCTGTTCTCCCCCGCGCTGCTGCGGGTCTTCGGCGGCGAGTTCGCCGCCGGCGAGAACGTCCTCGTCGTGCTCGGCCTGACCATGCTGGTGGCCACCGGGGTCGGCACCGTCGACGTGGTGCTCCTCATGGGGGGCAAGAGCTCCTGGAACCTCTACAACACGATCGCCGGCCTGACCGTCCAGATCGTGCTCAACCTGCTGCTCATCCCCCCGCTCGGGGTCACCGGGGCCGCCCTGGCCTGGGCGTCGAGCATCCTGGTCAACAACCTGGCGCCGCTGTTCCAGGTGTGGAAGTTCATGGGCCTGCACCCCTTCGGCCTCGGGTTCCGGCGGGTGGCCCCGATGGCCCTCGTGTGTTACGGCAGTGTCGGGCTCGCCCTGCGGCTGGTCTTCGGGGCCTCGATACCGGCCTTCATCGCCTTTGAGGTTTTGGGCGGTCTCGGTTACCTGGCGGCGCTCACCCGCTTCCGCCAGGACCTGGAGCTGCCCGTGCTGTGGTCGGAGCTGCGACGACGTCGGGGGGACCGTCGCGCCTGACCCGCCCCCGCCGCCCACGCGGCGGCGGGGTTCTTCGCTAGGCGCTAGGGGGGGTGTGCATCCGGGGGGTGCACAATCCCCAGAGCCCCGTCCCCGAAGCGGGACTTCACCGCCTCCACGGCCCGCTCCACGGCCTCATCGACCGGGACCTCGTCCAGCGTGAGCTGCACGGCGGGCGCCGACACCAGGTTGGAGACGGACACGCCGAGGAGGCGCACGCCGCGGCCCAGCTCGGCCCGGGCCAGCAGCTCGACCGCCTGGCGGGCGATGTCGGTCCCTGAGGCGGTCGGGTCGGTGGTCGTGGCCGACCGGGTGATGGTCTGGAAGTCCGGGTAGCGGACCTTGACGGTGACCGTCCGGCCCGCCAACCCGTTCGCCCGGAGGCGCTCCCCCACCCGGCCGGCGAGGCGCTGGGCTTCGGCCCGCAGGGCGTCGGGGTCGTAGACGTCGCGGGGGAAGGTCTCCTCGGCGCTGATGGACTTCGTCTCCCGGTCCGGCTCCACGGGGCGTTCGTCGCGGCCCTGGGCGAGGGCGTGGAGGTGCTGGCCGTGGGCCCGGCCCAGGGCGTCGACCAGGCTCTCCACCGGGACCGCGGCCAGGTCACCGATGGTGGCCACCCCGAAGCGGGCCAGGCGCTGCTCGGTGGCGGGCCCGACACCCCACAGGCTGCGCAGCGGCAGGGGATGGAGGAAGGCGAGCTCGGTGCCCGCTTCGATGACCCGCATCCCGTCGGGCTTGGCCGCCTCGCTGGCCAGCTTGGCCACGAGCTTGGTGGTGGCCAGGCCGACCGAGGCCGCCAGGCCCGTCTCGGCCCGCACCCGGGCCCGGATGGCGGCGCCGATCTCGGTCCCCGTGCCGAACAGCGCCCGGGCGCCGGTGACGTCGAGGAAGGCCTCGTCGAGGGCGATCGGTTCCACCAGTGGGGTGAAGTCCCGGAAGATGGCCTGAACCTCGGCACTCTTGGCGTGGTAGGCGTCGAAGCGGGGCGCCAGGATGACCGCCTGCGGGCAGAGGCGCCGGGCGCGGGCCATGGGCATGGCGGAGTGGATCCCGTAGCGGCGGGCTTCGTAGGAGGCGGCGGCCACCACACCCCGGGGGCCCGTCCCGCCGACGAGGACGGGGCGGCCGGCCAGCGCAGGGTTGTCGAGCACTTCGACCGATGCGTAGAAGGCATCGAGGTCGACGTGCAGGATGCTGCGCAGGGTCACCCTGTCTTTATCCCCGGGGCGGGCGGAACCGCCGGGCCCGGTCGCGCAGGCCCCAGAAGGTGACGAGGATGAGAGCTTCGGCGACGATGCGGCCGGACATCTTGGAATGGCCGAGGGCGCGGTCGCGGAACACGATGGGGACCTCGGCGATGGTGCCGCCGTTGCGCTCGACCCGGTAGGCCATCTCGACCTGGAACCCGTAGCCGTCGGCCCGGACCGAGCCGAGGTCGATCGCCTCCAGGGTGCGGCGGTGGTAGCAGCGGAACCCGGAGGTGGCGTCCCGGGGCGAGATGCCGAGCAGGAGGCGGGCATAGAGGTTGCCGGCCCGGGAGATGGCGCGACGGTGCCAGGGCCAGTCCGGGATGCGGCCCCCGGGCATGTAGCGGGTGCCGATGGCGAGGTCGGCACCGCCGGCCACGGCGGCGATGAGGTCGGGCAGGGTGGCCGGGTCGTGGGACAGGTCGGCGTCCATCTCCACCACGGCTTCGTAGCCCTGGCCGAGGGCGGCACGGAACCCCTCGCGGTAGGCGCTCCCGAGCCCGCTCTTGGCCGGGCGGCGCAGCAGCTCGATGCCTCCGAGCTCCGGTGCGAGGGCCTGGGCCAGGTCGGCGGTGCCGTCCGGGCTCGAGTCGTCGACGACGAGCACGTCGACGTCGCTGGCGGCGGCCCGGATGCGGCGCAGCACCTCGGCGATGTTGGCCGCCTCGTTGTAGGTGGGGAGCACGACCAGCGTCTTCATCTGGCCCTCGAGAATACTGCCGGGGTATGGCCGGGACCGCCGGTACGATCCGGCCCGTGATGGACGAGACTCCCGCCGGACAACGACCGGCCGTCAGTTTCGCCGCTCTTGTCGCCGCCTTCTTCGCCGTGGTGGTGGGCGGCCTCTCCGGGGCGCTGATCGGCTTCGGGCTGGTCGGCATCGACTGCGAGGGGAACTGCGGCACGCCCAAGGGCATCGGCGCGCTGATCGGCGGCGCCTTCGGGGCCATCGGGGTGGCCGTGGTCGCCGTCCTCGTGCTGCGGGCCTTCGCCGAATGGCAGGCCGGCGGCACCCGCCGGTCCTGACCCTCCGCCCGCCGGGTCGGCGTCAGCCGGAGAAGGACAGCCGGCGGAACCCTTCGGCGTAACGGGTGCCGATCTGCCGGCCGGCCTCCTCGGCCCGCTGGCGCAGGAACTCCCGGAACCACTCCCCCGTCTCGGTGAGCTGGCTGGCGTGGCAGAAGAGGGCGTCGATCTTGGTGTCGACGACCTCGGTGATGTCCACCCAGCAGTTGGGTTCCAGGGTCCCCGACAGGTACACCGCCGCCACCTGGTGGATCGCCAGCCCGTTGCCCAGCTGCTCGGGGAAGTAGTGGGGGTTGCCGGCGGCGGGGGCCACGGCGTCGAGGGTGGCCCAGCCGGTGACCCGGTGGTCGGCGTGGTTGTAGTAGCGGTCGCCGAAGAAGATGGCGGTGGGATCGGGGCAGATCACCACTTCGGGCCGCAACCGCCGCACCAGCTCGACGAGGCGGGCCCGCAGCGGACGGCCGTCCTCGAGCTCCCCGTCGTTGTAGTCGAGGTGGAAATGGTCGGCCAGGCCCAGCAGCCGGGAGGCGGCGGCCGTCTCCTCGACCCGGATCCGGGCCAGCTCGTCGGGGTCCTGGGCCGGGTCGGCGGAGCCCTTCTCTCCCCGCGTGCAGAGGACCACCCAGACCGTCGCCCCCGCCCGGGCCCAGCGGGCCAGGGTGCCGCCCGACGAGATCTCGGGATCGTCGGGATGGCCGTAGACGGCGAGAACGCTGGTCGGTGTCTCCGTCACCTGCATGCCCAGCACAACCTAGTCAGCTGGTACCGGCCAGAGCGGCGGACAGGCGGCCGAAGGCGCCGTCGAGGCTGAGGGCGGCGGCCAGGTCGGCGGCCTCGGCCAGGGCCTTCCCGTCGGGCCGGGTGAGGTCGACGTCGGGCAGGGCCAGATCCCGGGGAATGGCCACCACCTGGCGGGCCCGTTCCACGTAGTCGAGGGCGCCGGCCACCCGGGACAGCGCCCCGGCTCCGGGTTGGGCCCTAGCCGCCTCCATGATCCCGTCGAGGCTGCCGTGGGCGGCGAGCAGGGCGGCGGCCGTCTTGTCGCCGATCCCCTTCACCCCGGGCAGCCCGTCGGACGGGTCCCCCCGGAGGACGGCGAAGTCGGCATAGGCCCGGCCGGGGATGCCGAAGCGCCGGGTCACCTCGGCCTCGTCGATCCGGGCCAGCTCACTCACGCCCTTGACCGGGTAGAGCACGTGGACGTCGGGATCACGGACGAGCTGGAACAGGTCACGGTCACCCGAGACGATGGCCACCGGGCCCCGCCCGGCCGCCTGCTCCCGCTCGGCCAGGGTGCCGATCACATCCTCGGCCTCGTAGCCGGCGTGGCCCACGACGGCCACGCCCAGCCCGCCCAGCAGGGCGAAGCAGAAGGCACTCTGGCGACCCACCTCGTCGTCGGCGGCGGCCTGCTCGGCCGGCGGCGCTACCCGGGCCAGCTTGTACTCGGGCACCAGGTCGACCCGCCACGCCGGCCGCCAGTCCTCGTCGGTGGCCACCGCCAGGCGGACGGGATCGCGGTCGATGACGAGGCGGGCGAGCATGTTGAAGAAGCCGTGGACGGCGTTGATCGGACGGCCGTCGGGAGCCCGCACCGAGTCGGGGGTGGAGAAGAAGGCGCGGTACAGCAGGCTCGAGCCGTCCACCAGGAGGGTGAGGGAACTCACGCCACCACCTTGTCCAGGGCGGCGATGGTCCGGTCGAGGTCGGCATCGTCGACGTCCTTGTGGGTGACGAAGCGCACGGTGGCCTGGTCGATGGTCCCGGCCCGCACCCCCATGGCGGCCAGGCGCTCGAGCAGGGCGGTGGGCAGGTCGGCGGCCGAGGCGCAGACGATGTTGGTGAGCACGTCGGTGGGGTCGACGCTGCCCGGGAACCGGTCGGCCAGCGCCGCGGCCAGACGGCGCGCCCGGGCATGGTCCTCGGCCAGGCGCTCCACCATGGTTTCGAGGGCCACCACGCCGGCGGCGGCGATGACCCCGGCCTGGCGCATCCCGCCCCCGAGCCGGGCCCTCACGTCGCGCGCCGCCTCGATCACGGCGGCCGGTCCGGCCAGGAGGGAACCGACCGGGGCGGCCAGGCCCTTGGACAGGCAGAACATGACGGTCCCCGCCGGGGCGACCAGCTCCGCGGCCGGGACGGCGAGGGCGACGGCGGCGTTGAAGATCCGGGCGCCGTCGCAGTGCAGCGGCAGGCCATGGCGGGCGGCGGCGGCGGCCAGCGACTCCACGTAGGCCGCCGGCAGGGGCCGGCCCGAGGCCGGCATGTGGGTGTTCTCGATGGTGACCAGCGACAGGGGCGGCAGGTGGTGGCTCGGCCCCTCGGCGGCGTGGTCGACGTGGGCGGGGGTGAAGGAGCCGCCGGCGTCGGGCAGGGCCCGCAGCTGGACCCCGGCGTTCGAGGCGGCGGCGGCCGCCTCGTACTGGCGGATGTGGCCGCGCGCCGGGCAGAGCACCTCGGTGCCGGCCCGGGCCAGGAGCCGCAGGGCCAGCTGGTTGCCCATCGTCCCCGACGGCACGTAGATCGCCGCCTCCTTGCCCACCATGGCCGCGGCCAGCTCCTGGAGGAGGTTGACGGTGGGGTCCTCGCCGTAGCAGTCGTCGCCGACCTCGGCGTCGGCCATGGCCCGGCGCATGGCCGGCGTCGGCGTGGTGACCGTGTCCGAGCGCAGGTCGACGGAGCCGTCGGGGGCGGGCATCAGGTCGGTGGGGTGAGGCGGGTGAGCGAGCGGGGCCGGTCCGTGGGCGGCGTCCGGCCGGGCGTCGCCGGCCGCATCAGGCCCTCCTGGACGGCCGAGACGGCCAGCATGCCGTCCCCCCGGAAGATCCCGCCGCAGGCCAGGCCCCGGGCCCCCGACGCCGACGCGCTGGCCTGGCTGTAGAGCAGCCACTCGTCGGCCCGGAACGGCTGGTGGAACCACATGGCGTGGTCCAGGCTGGCGACGATCAGCGACCCGTCCCAGAAGTTCTGCCCGTGGGGGGCGAGGGCGCTGTCGAGGAGCGTGTAGTCGGAGGCGTACGTCACCACGCAGGCGTGGAGCATCCGGTCGTCGGGCAGGCGCCCGTCGGCCCGGATCCACACCATCTGGCGGGGCGCATGGGGCGTCATGGTGACCCAGTGGGGGGGCTCGACGTAGCGCAGGTCGATGGGACGGGGACGCTCGGCCCACGCCGCGTTCATCCACTTGCACTCCGACGCCCAGTGCGACCAGGGCGGCAGCGTCTCGGGGTCGGGAGCGTCGGGCATCTCCTGCT
>JBOGFO010000443.1:0-3095 GCA_050743445.1 Acidimicrobiia bacterium | reverse complement strand
TCCCGCACCTGGGCCCAGGGATCGATCTCCTGGCGGGGCTCACCGTCGGACGCTCCGAAGTTGCGGTTGTCGAAGACGAGCGCCGCCAGCCCGGCGGCGGCGAAGACCTCGGCGAAGGAGTCGAGGTAGTTCTCCTTGACGGCGGAGAACCCGTGGGCCATCACGATGCCCGGGACCGGCGCGTCTCCTGCTCCCTCGGGGCGATACAGCCAGCCCCGCAGATCGTCCCTTCGGCGTTGAACTCGATATCGGTACGAGCCATCGCTCCTCCTTGGTCGGTTTCCGGGTGCGGAGGCTACGCCCGATCGGAGACGCGCGCTCGGCCGGCGGGCGCGGCGGTCACCGGGCCAGGCCGTGGTATTCCCGGTTGGGCATCTGACCGGTGGCCATGGCCAGGCGGTTGGTGAAGGAGTACATCGACGCCACCTCGACGATGTCCCAGACGTCCTCGTCGGAGAAGCCGTGGGCCCGGAGGGCGTCGAGGTCGTCCTCCTCGCACTCGAGGGGCGTCCTGGCCACCTTCACGGCGAAGTCGAGCATCGCCCGTTGGCGGTCGGTGAGGTCGGCGCGCCGGTAGTCGAGCGTGATCCGGTCGGCCTCCACCGGGTCGTCGGACTGCTCCCGGAGGGCGGCGCCGTGGGCCACGAGGCAGTAGAGGCAACCGTTGGCCATTGAGACGGCCACCGAGATCATCTCCCGTTCCCGGGCCGAGAGCCCTTCGGTCCCGGTCATGACCTCCCGGAAATGGGCGAACCAGGCCCGGAACCGCTCCGGCCGCCAGGCATAGGCCCGGAAGACGTTGGGCACGAATCCGATCCTCTCCTCCGCCTTGGCGAAGAGCTTGCGCTCCGGCTCCTCCAGCTCGTCGTCGGCCAGGACCGGGAACCAGCTGATCCGCTCGTCGGCCATGGGATCACCTCCTGCGCTTCGGGTGTCCGGGCACCGTAGTGTCTCGCCCCATGAAACTTCTGCCGAGCGTCTGGTCCATGGGCCTCTCCCGGGCGGGCGTTGGTGTTGCCTTCCTCGCCCTGCCCCGCACCACCGCGGCCGCGTGGGTGGGTGAGGCCACCGCCTCCCAGCCGGGAGTGGACGTCCTGGCCCGGGCCCTCGGCGCCCGCGAGCTTCTCCTCGGTACGGGGTTGGTGCTGGCCGTGGCCCGGGGCCGGCCGGTGCGGGGCTGGCTCATGTTCGGAGTGGCCGCGGATGCGGCCGACGCGGCGGTGAGCATCGCGGCCCGGCGGGAGCTCCCCCGGGCCAAGGCGATCACGGTGGCGGCCGTCGCCGCCTTCTCGGCCGCGGCCGGCGCCCACCTCGCCTATCACTTCGGGCGCTGAGGAAACCCCCCGGGTCAGCCCGCCGCCGAGTCGCAGGCCCGGGCCCGGGCCACCCGCTGGGCCTGGTCCCGCCCTTCCAGCAGCAAGCGCCGGACGGGTGGCGGAGGGTCGTTGGCGGCCAGGTAGGCCTCGGTGAGCTGGGCGGCGCCGTCGCTCACCGGATACAGCAGGTCGGTGAAGGACATGCCGACATCGGAGCCCCGCCGGTCCCAGACCGGCCCGAGGGCGGCGAAGTAGGGCTCGACCCAGGCCGACAGGATCTGCTCCTGGTCCGGCTGGCGGAACCCGCCCATCACCGCTCGCATGGTGGCCAGCGGCAGGTCGCCGCCCACCAGCTGATCCCAGGCCGCCGCCTTGGCTTCTTCGTCGGGCCGTGCGGCCCGGGCGGCGGCGGCGTAGCGATGCCCGGCGTCGGTCGGGTCGCGCTCCTCTTCGGCCGTGATCACGTCGTGGCCGGCGGCTCCGGCGACGGCCAGGGACCGGACGAGCGTCCAGCGCAGCTCGGTGTCGACCTCGAGACCCTCGACGGGTCCCGCTCCCGACAGGAGCCCCGTGAGCAGGGCGAGGTGGTCTTCGCTCCGGGAGGCGGCACCCAGTGACCGGGTGAAGGCGAGCTGGAGATCGCTGCCCGGCGGCGCGGCGCGCATCCCTGCCTCGGCGTGTTCGGCCAGCCGCCGGCGGGCCGGCTCCCGGTTGGCGGGGTCGCCGTAGACGACGGCGGCGGCTTCGGCGTTGCGAAGCAGCCCGCCCACCACCGCGATCTCGTCCTCGCCGGCCAGGTTGTGCAGGACGATGTCGAGGTAGCGCCGGGCCGGCAGCTCCGCGTCCCGCAGCATGTCCCACACCGCCGCCCAGCACAGGCTGCGGGCCAGCGGATCGGAGAGCGTGCCCAGGTGGTCGGTCACCGTGGCCAGCGACCGGGGATCCAGCCGGATCTTGGCGTAGGCCCAGTCCAGGTCATTCACAAGGACGAGGTCGGGGGCCGCCTCCTGCTCGAGGTCGAAGGAGGTGAACGCCCCCTCCGGTCCGGTCTCGAAGCGGCCCCGGAGGGTGTTGACGCCGGTGGTCTCGAGCCATTCCGCGGACCAGGAGGAGAGATCCCGGCCCGATGTCTCCTCCAGCGCGCCGAGGAAGTCGCCCAGCTCGGTGTTGCCCCAGGCGTGGCGCTTGAAATAGGCCCGGACCCCGGCGAGGAACTCGTCCTGGCCCACCCAGGCCACCAGCTGGCGGAGCACGGAGGCGCCCTTGGCGTAGGTGATCCCGTCGAAGTTGGTCTTCATGGCTTCGATGTCGGGGGCGTCGGCCACGATGGGGTGGGTGGAGGGCAGCTGGTCCTGCCGGTAGGCCCAGACCTTCCAGGCCGAGGCAAAGGTCGTCCAGGCCGACCGGAAGCGGGTGGCCTCCACCATCGCCAGGTGGGAGGCGAAGGTGGCGAAGCTCTCGTTCAGCCACAGGTCGTCCCACCAGCGCATGGTGACGAGGTCGCCGAACCACATGTGGGCCATCTCGTGCAACAGCGTCTCGGCCCGGCGCTCCCGGGCCGCGTCGGTCACCCGGGAGCGGAAGATGAACGAGTCGTTGAACGTGATGCAGCCGGCGTTCTCCATCGCCCCAGAGTTCGACTCCGGAATGAACAGCTGGTCGTACTTCCCGAATGCGTAGGGATACCCGAACACGAGCTCGAAGAAGGAGAAGCCGGCCTTGGTCACCTCGAACAGCTCGTCCGCTTCCATGTGAGCAGCCAGGGACCGGCGGCAGTAC
>JBOGFO010000442.1:0-13724 GCA_050743445.1 Acidimicrobiia bacterium | reverse complement strand
GCCCTCGGAGGGCCGGGCGTTCCGGGTGATGGGTGCGTCACATCGTCCAGGTGTTGATCTGAAAGGCCCCCTGACGCCAGGCGGTGAGGGCGCAGTCGAGGACGTCGAGGGGGTTGAAGGGCTTGATGCCCTCGATCACGTCGTCCTCTCTGAAGCCGTAGAGGGCCCCCATGGCGAAGCGGCAGGCATGGATCGTGGCCCCCTCCTTCAAGAGGGTCTTGATCTGGGTGTTGATGGCCATGTGGCCGGGGAAGGCTTCGTTGCCCACGGTGGGGTAGCCGCGCGTGCCGGAGCCGAGGAGGACCCCCGGTCCGTAGAGCACGATCGTCACATCGAAGCCCTTGCGGACCAGCCGGGTGGAGGTGAGCAGGTTGACGAGGGCCACGGAGGACTCGTAGGGCACGCTGTGGATGAAGACGTAGGCCTTCTCACCCGGGTTGGCCCGGATGTCCTCGAAGAGCTTCTCCTCGGCGTTGTACAGACCTTCGCCTTCAGCCACCTTGTGGTTGACGGTCTTTGGCATGGAGGACCTCCCGGTCGTCTGGTTTTCGGGGTTTGCAGAACAGGCTGTGTCCCGTCGAACGGCAATCTTTCTAGGAGCAGCGGGGCAGCAGCATCGGGCCGGCTCAGATCGCTGGCCGGCGGGTGGGGACAGGACGGCTGGACCAGTCCCGGCGGTGACTGCCGGGCATGCGGTTGATCATCGCCAGACGAGCCTTCCAGGGAAGGCGGCGATAGGTGGGTGCGAAGACTTTGCGCCAGAAGATCTCCTGGGCGCCCTTGGGGGCAGGCGGGGCCGGGCGACCGTAGCGGGCGGCCATCTGGGTCTGGGCGTCGAGGAGCAGGTAGTGCTCGGAGTTCGATCGCAGCCAGCGGGCCCCTTGCCGGGCCCCGTGGAGGGCCTTGCCCTTCCCCTTCTCGACGCTGGTTCCCAGGTTCACCGTCAGCTCCTCAAGGTGGCCAGGCCGTTCTGGGCGGCCACGGCGATGGGCTCGTTGAGGGCACCGATGGGCGGCGAGTAGACGTTCTCCATGAAGGCGAGGTCGGTGAGGCTGACGCCGGTCTTCACCGCCATGGCGAGGAAGTTGGCCCGTTCCTTGATGCCCTCACCTCCCACCAGCTGCGCACCGATGAGGCGCAGGCTACCGGGCTCGGCCAGCAGCTTCACGGTGACCTTCTTCACGTCGGGGTAGTAGCGGGCCCGGGAGATCCCGGTGGCCTTGCCCAGCACGTAGGCGACCCCCTGGGCCGTCGCCTGGGTCTCGCCGAAGGCCACGCCACCGAGCGTCCAGCGGCCGGCGTTCAGGGCCCAGGGCACGTAGGCCGGCTGATAGGTCCGGCTGCCGCCGGCGGCGTTGATGCCGGCCACGCGGCCCTGGGCGTGCGCATGGCTCGGCGAATCCAGCATGGCGAAGCGGGTCACGCCGGCGGGAAGCTCGATGCACTCGCCGGCCGCCCACACGCCCGCCACCGAGGTGGCCATGTGCTCATCGACCACGATGCCCCCCGTGGGGGCGACGTCGAGTCCGGCGGCGGCGGCGACATCGTTGGCGACGGCCACCCGGGTGCAGACGACCACGAGGTCAGCGGGCAGCTCCCCTTCCGATGTCTGCACGGCCCGCACCCGGCCTTCGCCGAGATAGCCCTCCACCGTGGTGTTGAAGTGGGTCTTCACGCCCATCTCGCCCCACGACTCCTCGACCGCTCCGGCGATCTCCGGATCGGCGGCGCCGGCCAGGGCCGTGGCGCCGGGGTCGACGAGGTGCGTCTCGATGCCCCGCTCGGCCAGGGCGGCCACCACTGCCAGGCCCGACGGGGTCGCCTCGACCACCACGGCCACCTTGACCCCTTCCAGGGCCTGATCCCAGGCCGAGCCGGTGGGAATGTCAGCGGCGGTGTGGAGGCCGGCGAGGTCGGTGGGCACGCTGTCGTCCCCGGCGGTGGGGGAGTCGGCGGCGATCACCAGGCGCTCCCAGGTCACCGGGTTCTCGCCCTTGACTTCGACCGTCCGGCGGTCGAGATCGATGGCGCTCACCTGGGAGCAGGGGGTGATCGTGGCGTTGGGTTCGGTGGCCCGGGCGGCGGCGACAACACCGCTGGCTCCGGCCCCGTTTCCTACGACGACGATCCTTGCCGGCACGCCCACCCCGCATTCACGATACGTGAGGAGGCATTGACTATACTGATTGGAGTCTGCTCGTCAAGTGAGTCTGACGGGTGCAGACCCGAGGGGGCGCAGTGAAGGAGCAGGCAGCCGTCGAACGCTTGGACAATGGCCCTCCTGCGGGTCGGGGAGCGGGCACGCTCAACGAGATCGTGACGTCGATCGGACCCAAGCTCCGGGAGCTGCGGCTCCAGCGGGGACTGTCGCTCCAGCAGCTCGCCGACCGGGCCGACGTCTCGGCCGCCGCCATCCACAAGATCGAGCGGTCGGGCATGGTGCCCACCATCACCACCCTGTTGAAGCTGGCCGCGGCGCTCAACCGGCCGGTGGCCTACTTCGTGAACGAGGACGCCGAGCAGACCGGGCCCGCCGTGGTCGTCCCCGCCGGCGACCGGCGGGTGGTCTACACCTCCCACCGGGGCATCGAGCTGGGTGGGATCTCCGGTCCCTACGGGCGGTTCTTCCTGGCCGGGGCCGTGGCCGAGGTGGAGCCGGGGGCGTCGAGTGGCGACAACCCGATGGAGCATCCCGGTGAGGAGCTCGTCTTCGTCCTCGATGGTGTGATGACGTTCGAGGTGGACGGGCGGGAGTACCGCCTCGGCAAGGGGGACTCGGTCCACTTCCGGACGGACCGGCCGCACAAGTGGGGAAACCCCGGGCGGTCGACGGCTCGCGCTGTGTGGATGGCTCTGCGGCCTATGTAGTCCTTGCCCGGTCGGGCTTTGGCCCGGTCGGGGCTGGTCGGGTTAGCCCGGTCGGGAGGGGGAGGGATGCTCCCTTCTCCTCCGAACATCGACGACCACGTCGTCGTAGGGACATCCCCTCCCCCTCCCTCCCTCGCTGCGCCGTGTTCGGCCCTCACTGCGGGTCTTTCCTTCCTTGATTGCGTTGGTGCCCGCCATCCCCACGGCGCGTGCCTCTTGGTTTCTGGCGAACACCGCTTGGTCGCTGGCGTTTCTCTTAACTCCAGCCGGCTTGGAGGAGGCCTTCTAGGAAGAGGCGGGGGGTGGCGGGGAGGGGTTCGGCGGCGCGGCCGACGAGGTGCCAGTCGCGGTTGAGGGGGAGGGGGCCGTGGGTCCACTCTTCGAGCTGGCCTTCGGTGAGGTGGCCGGCGACGGCGTCGCGGGAGATGAGGGCGACTCCAAGGCCGATGAGGACGCTGTTCACGATGGAGCCGTTGGAGCCGAGGTTGAGGATGCGGGGGGCGAGGTCGAGCTGGGTGAACACCTCCTCGGCGGCGGCCCGGGTGCCGGAGCCGGGCTCCCGGAGGAGCCAGGTGGCCCGGCCCAGCTCGGTGAGGGACGCGGGGCGGGGTGCCGGCTTGCCCCGGCGCGGCCGTGGGCGGGTTGTCGGTGCGGACACGACCACCAGCTGGTGGGGGAGGCGGGCCAGGCTGTCGGCTCCCGCCGGGGGGCGGCCGCCGATGGCGAGGTCGGCCTCGTGGTGGGTCAGCAGATCCCAGACCTGCTGGCGGTTGCCGACCTCCAGCGAGACCTCGGCCCCGGGATGCCGGGCCAGGAAGGCGGCCAGCAGGGAGGGGGCGAGATGCTCCCCGGCGCTGGTCACGGCGGCGAGGCGCAACCGCCCCTGGCCCGGGTCGCCGGCGCCGCCGGCGGCGGCCACCGCTTCGTCGGCCAGGCCCAGGATCCGGCGGGCGTAACCGGCGAACACACCCCCGGCCGGCGTCAGCCGCAGCCCCCGCCCCTCCCGGGCCACGAGGGCGACCCCGACCTCCTTCTGGAGGGCGGCCAGGGCGGCGGAGACGGCGGGTTGGGTCACGACCAGCCGGTCGGCGGCGGCCCGTCCGGAGCCGGTCTCGGCTACGGCGAGAAAGGTGCGCAGCTGTCCGAGGGTCATCGGTGCGGTCCTCCCGGGGACGAAATCATTTAAACGCGAGCTTCAGAGTGTTCGGTGAAGTCTCAATCGACAGGTGAAGCATCGCATGCGACGATCGCCGTGGGGTGACGAGGTGCTAGCCGAGTGGAAGACCGAGGCCGCGTGTGAGGGCCGGACGGAATTGTTTTTCGCTGCCCATGCCGAACGTTCCGACCTTCGGCGGCGGAGGGAGACGATGGCCCGTGCCCTGTGCCAGGTCTGCCCTGTCCTGCAACTGTGCCGGACCTGGGCCCGGGAACGCCGGGAGTACGGCTTCTGGGGCGGCGAGTCCGAGGAGGAGCGGGCGGCGGCCGGATACCCCGTAGCCCTGCCGACCGGACGGGTGGCGAGGGTCATCCGGGAACACGCCACGGGGGTCAGGGCCCGGCGGGAGGCGGCCGAGCTGGTCGGTGCGGCGGGGGTGCGCTCCAGAGCGGGGTGATAGTGGTGTTGGACGTGTCCTGAGCCGTTGCGCGCGGGACGCGTCGGCAACTTCCCGTTCAGTCACGTGTTTTGCCGCCCGCGCCAGAGGGTTGTTAGCGTGCCCGCCCGACCGGTCCCTGAGGGAGCAGTGGGCCGGCACCTTCTGACGTGACCACAAAGATCCTGGCTCGATGCCTCTTGGTTCTGTGCTGCCTCATGGCGGCAACCTCCCCCACTCCGGCCGGAGGGGAGGAATTCGACGCGTCCGCCCTGGCCACGCTCAAGCGGGAGGGCAACGAGGCGGCGGCCCGATGGAGCAAGGCCCGGTCCGACCAGCTGCGCATCAACAAGGAGGTCACCGGGCTCGAGCTGAGGGTCTCCGACCTCGAGGGCCGCATGGACCTCTTGCGCCGGGCTGCGGCCCGGGGCACGGCCACCATGTACAAGCGGGATTCGGTGGTGGACTCGGTGTCGGGGTTCGGTGACACCGCCGCCATCCTCGGTTCGGCCCGCCGGACGAAGCTGATCGGGCAGATCAACGACCTGGCCGGCGAGGCGGTCCTGAGGCTGGGGGAGGCGGCGGAGCAGCTGAAGACCAAGCGCCAGGCGCTGGACGTCCGCCGCCGACAGCAGGACGAGGTCGTCGCCCAGCTCAACGGCGAGCGGCGGGCCGTCGAGAGCCAGCTGAAGGTCATGGCCAAGGCGGAGAAGGAGCTGCGGACCCGGGAGCTGGCGGCGGCCAAGGCGCTGGCCCGGACCAGCCGGGCCAAGCCACCCGCCATCGTGAGGGCCCGCCCCGGCCCGGGGGGCAGCTTCATCTGCCCCATCAACGGACCCGTCGCCTTCAGCAACGACTTCGGCGACGGCCGGAACCACAAGGGGAACGACCTGATGAACCCGCGGGGCACGGAGAACGTGGCCGTGGTGGCGGGGGCGATCTCGAGCCGGCGCTGGGGGGCGGGGGGACTCACCCTCTTCCTGACCGGGGACGACGGGCACACATACGTCTACATGCACCTGCAGGAGATCGTCGGTCCCCAGCCCCGACATGTCGAACAGGGCGAGGTCATCGGCCTCACGGGCCGGACGGGCAATGCCACCGCCTATCACACCCATTTCGAGTTCCACCCCGGTCACGGCGGGGCGGTCAACCCCCACCCGCTGATCGCCGCCCACTGCTGATCGGCGGGGCCGGCGCAGGGTGAGCCCGCGCGCGCCTACCGTGGGTTGGGGGGAAGAATCGGAGGGTTTGCGTCATAGCGGCCGCGATGCGGCGTTGTTCTGGCGAGGGAGCTCGACGTGGGAGAAAGGCGTCCCGTGGCATCCCCTGGTCCCGAACCCCCGGCCGCAACACTCGAAGACCTCTACGTCCGTCAGCAGCTGACCATCCGCCAGGTGGCGGCGCTTACCGGTCTTTCGCCCCGTCAGGTCTGGCGGCGGCTGGAAGAGGCTGGGATCCCCCGGCGCCCCTCCGGCCCGCAGCGGACGGAGGTCGACGTCAACGTGCTGGAGGATCTCTACCTGCGGCGCGGCCTGAGTATGGATGCCGTGGCCCGGGAGCTGCGGGTCAGCCGGGGCGTGGTGGAGCGCAACCTGCGGAACCACCACATCCGGCGCACCCGGCGCCCGCGTATCCCCCGCGCTGTCCTCCAGGATCTCTACGTCGAGCGCCGCCTGGGCGCGTCGACGGTGGCGGACCGTACCGGGACCAGCAAGGCCATCGTGCTCGCTGACCTCCGCTACTGGGGCCTCGACCGGCGCGCCGGTGGGGGAGCGAAACCGCTGTCCCGGGAGACCTTGGAGCGGGTCTACCGGGACGTGGTCGACCTGCTCGGCGACGATGACCCGTCCGGCGGAGAAAATCGCAGGTAACAGGGCCTGCCGGGCGAGAACAATGAGCGCCCATGGAAATCGTGGTGCCCTGTGATCCGGGTCAGCTGATCGAGCGGGCCGGACCCTGGCTGGAGACCGAACCCGTCCTCCACAACGTGATCTGCACCGCGCTGAGCCGGGCGACGGCCGAGCCCCACCGGTTCGGCGGGGCCGACTGGTTCGCGGTGGAGGACGCCGGCAACCCGGTGGGCGTGGCCATCCTCACCCCGCCGTTCCCTCTCCGGCTGACTCCGATGTCGGATGCCGCCCTGGACGCCCTCGTCGACCTGCTGGCCGAGCGGCGCCCCGACCTGCCCGGGGCCACCGGCTCCGGCGACGTCGCCGCCCGCTTCGCCCGCCGCTGGACGGAACGGACGGGCGCCGCCGTGTCGCCGGGAATGGGACTGCTGATGTACCGCCTGGACGCGGTCGAGCCCCCGCCGCCGGCCCCGGGAACCTACCGGCGAGCCGGTGACGACGACCGCGCCCTGCTCGAGGACTGGTTCCTGCGCTTCGTCACCGAGGCGGGAGCGATCGCCGGCGACATCGCCGCGGCCGTGAACCAGCGCCTGGCCCTCGGCGCTCTGCATCTCTGGGAGGACGGCGCCGTCGTGAGCCTGACCGGAACCCAGCCCCCGGTGGCCGGTGTGGTGCGCATCGGGCCGGTGTACACACCGCCGGAGCTGCGTGGTCGCGGCTACGCCAGCAACTGCGTGGCGACGGTGAGCCGGCAGGCGCTCGACCGGGGCGCGTCCGCCTGCATGCTCTACACCGACACCGAAAACCGCACCTCCAACGCCATCTTCCAGCGGATCGGGTACCGCCGGGTGGCCGAAGCCTGCGAATACCGGTTTAGCTACACCGGATGAGCTTCGAGGCGGTGATCCTCGATGTCGACGGGACCCTGGTCGACAGCGAGCGGGACGGGCACCGGGTGGCGTTCAACGCCGCCTTCAAAGAGTTCGGGCTGCCGTGGGAGTGGGGGGTGGAGGAGTACGGGCGCCTGCTGCGCGTCACCGGCGGGCAGTCCCGGCTCCACGCCTACCTGGCCGAACACGGCGTCCCCGAGGAGGAGCGGGCCGAGCTGGTGCCCCGCCTCCACCGCTACAAGACCGATGTGTTCCTGGAGCTGGTGAAGGCGGGGGACGTCCCTCCCCGGCCCGGGGTGGCCCGGTTCCTCGACGAGGTCTCCGGCGCCGGGTTGCGGATGGCCGTGGCCACCACCGGCTCCCTGGTGTGGGTGGAGCCGCTCCTCGAGCGCCACTTCGGCCTCGACCGGTTCGAGGCGGTGGTGGGCGGCGACGACGTCAAGGCGACGAAGCCCGACCCCGCCGCCTACCTCGTCACCCTGGAGCGCCTCGCCCTCGAGCCCGGAGACGCCGTGGCGATCGAGGATTCGGTGCCGGGGCTCGGGTCCGCCCGGGCCGCCGGGGTGGCCTGCGTGGTGGTGACCAACAACTACACCCGGGGCCAGGACTTCACCGGCGCCGCCCTCGTGCTGGACAGCTTCACCGACCTGGATGTCACCACGATCCAGTCCCTCTCCGGCACCCGTCCGGGCTGAGGGGAACGGCGTGGCGCTGCACCTGCGCGACGCGGGGAGGGCGTGGGCCGGGCCCTGCTCGAGCACCTCTTCGAACTGGCCGGTGACGGCCGGGTGGGGTGGGCCGTCCTCGAATGGAACGCGCCCTCCATCGCCTTCTACGAGTCGATCGGCGCGCCGCCCGTCGTGGGGTGGACCATCTACCGCTGGCTCCGGAGCCCCCCGCCGGAACCCGAATCGGAGGACACGTGAAGACGCAGGCTGGCGCGCCTCGTGGAAGGCGACAACGCCAGATAGCGCAACCGTGTGCCGGCCGCTCCTGGCCGGTAGGGACCGCTGGTCTATGCCAGCTGACCTTCGACCTCGACGGTGATCTCGGGGATGGTGGTCGTCTCGGCGTCCTCCGAGCCGTCGGGCCTCCGGCCGGCCAAGAACTCCATGGTCTCCCGGTACGCCTCTTCGATGAGCTCCTGATGGCGGGACATGTCCCACAGCGCGACCTGAGCGCCGACCGTGGGGATCTGCACGATTCGCAGCTCCGGATGGCGATCTCCCAGCTGGAGGGCGTCGAGGCGCACGCGGGGGAAGAGCAGGATCGTGAGGGCGTGACGCAGGATCTGGCCCGGTGAGCGGGCATCCGGTGGCGGCGACGCGTGGCCGGAGGCCAGCACGTAGAGGGTCTCGGCGCCGACGTCGACGGCCGGCTTGAGCGGCACCTGCTCGGCCAGCACGCCGTCGAGATAGAGGCCGTCGCCGATCCGCTGCGGGGGGAAGATCCCCGGCAGGCACGTGCTGGCCATGAGGGCGTCGATCACCGATCCCGACTCGAGCGTGACGGGCGTCCCGTCGTTGAAGTCGGTCACCATGATGCTGAGCGGGACGGCGGCGTCCTCGATGTTCTCGTACGGGAGCCACCTGGTGAGGTACCGCCGCCATCGCTCGGCCGGGAACAGCGACCCCTGGCGCAGCAGGGCGTGTGCGATCCGCCACGGTTTCCAGGTGAAGACGTCCCGGGAGCGGGCCGTGGTCCACAGCTCGCACAGCTTCTCGACCTGGCCGGGCGAGGGGTCGGCGGCCAGGAAGGCGGCGTTCACCGAGCCGATGGAGGTCCCCACCAGGAGGTCGGGGGTGATCCCGGAGGCCAGGAGGGCCTTGAGCATCCCGGCTTGGATGCTGCCGAGATTGCCGCCCCCGGAGAGGACGAACGCGTTCCGCGGGCGGTCACCGGAAGGCGGTTGCTGTCCCATTTGTCCCCTGCCTACCCAAGGGCCGGGGACAACTACCCGGGGCGGGACCTCAGGAGCGCGTGACCGAGGTCACCTCGTGCATGAGCTCGTCCACCAGGAGGCGGGCCCGGGCGTCGAGCAGGCGCTCGACCCGCCGGCCGGTGAGCGGTCCCTCCACCTCCGTGCGCCGGCACGACACCAGCGTCACGCCGGTGAGGGGATCGGCGTGGTAGTTCAGCTCGGGCCATTCGATGCCGAGCAGCTCGGCGCACCGGGGGGCGGCCAGGAGGCAGGGGAACACGATCCGCCAGCCGCCTTCGACCCTCGTCTGGTAAATGCCGGCGGGGAGCTTGCGGTCGCCGGGGGAGATGAGCACCTCGACCGTCGGATCGGCACCCTCGGGCATCCCCCACAAGGTGACCGACTCGCCGGCCTGCCGGCGGTGATGGGCACAGCCGATACACCGGCGGAAGAGGCAGGGCGCCATGTGCCGGGTGCCGGGGAGGAGCACCTGGGGGGGCATCCAGCTCACATCGATGAGGGGCCGGACGGGGGTCGATATACGCACCCCGACGGTGGGAACAGCGAGAGCGAGTGTCGCCGCCATCCTCAACGAGTCGAACGCGCCCTGGCTGATCATGCCGCCCCCTTCGCTGGTCCTGCATCCTGGTCACCGGCCGCTGCATAAACCTGGCCTAAGACTCTAGATTAGGGAAGCCTAAGAGAGCGGGCAAGCTCTGGTCAGCGGTTGAGGAGATCCACCAGCTGCCGGGCGAGCTCTTCGTGGCCCGCGGCGTTGGGATGGAAGGCCCCGGGCTCGCCCCAGCCGCTCGTCCACGGCTCCGACGTGCAGATCTCGTGGCCCTCGAAGGCGTCGCGGACGTCGAGGACGTCGAGGTCGGCGGCGGTCGCCTCCTCGTCGATCAGGTCGTTGAGCTGGTTGGTGCGGTCCCGGATCCACGCCTTCTCGTCGTTCTGGATGCCGGGCTCCCGCCCGCAGTGACGCTCGGTCTGGAAGATGTGGGGGTACGTGACGACGACGATCCGGGCCGGCTCGGAGGCGGCCCGGAGCCGGGCGTAGGTCGCCTTCAGGCGGGGCCGCACCTCCTCCTCGATCCAGGCCTCCTCGTTGTCGTTCTCCTCGGTGCAGGGCATGGAGCCGAGGGCGCAGCGGCGGAGCATGTCGGCGAAGCGGGCGTCGTTGCCGCCGATGGTGATGGTGACGAGGCGGACGGAGACGCCGAGCTCTTCCACCATGTGAGCCTGGCCGGTGGCGTCGGGCCCGTTGACGTCATCGGTGGTGGCGCCCGAGCAGGCGACGAATCCGTAGGTCCAGTCCGCGGCCGGGTCCTGGCCGGCGGCCAGGCTCGGATAGGCGCCGGCCGAACGGCGGCAGTCCCCCGACTCGGGGTCGTAGGGCTCGACCCCTTCGCCCGAAGAGTAGGAGTCGCCCAGGGCGACGAAGTACCCGCCGGCCTCGGCCTCCTCGCCGGCGGCGGGGCCCGCCAGCGGGAGGGCGGTGAGGAGCGCGGCCAGGCCGATGATGAGGAACCGGATCATGGCGGGTCACTGTGGCGGGGGCCGCGGCCGGGTGTCAATCGGGTTTCCGCCCGTCAGCGGAAGGCTGGCGCCGGTCGGTTCCGTCCGCGGCCGGACGGGCGTCCATTCTGGAGAGCCATGTCACTCTCGGACGCTCGGGCCGGCATCGCCGCCGTGGCCCCCAATGTCATCGGGATCATCCCCTTCGGACTCGTGGCCGGTGCCACGCCGGTGGCCTCCGGGCTCGGCGTGGGGACGGCCCTCGGGTTCTCCACCGTCGTCTTCGCCGGGGCCTCCCAGCTGGCCGCCATCGACGTCCTCACCGGCGGCGGGTCGGTGATCGTCGCCATCCTGGCGGCCTGGACCATCAACCTCCGGATGGTGCTGTACTCGGCCTCGCTGGCCCCGTATCTGGCCCGAGAGCCCCGGTGGCGCCGGCTGGCCGCGGCCTACGTGCTGGTGGACCAGGTCTACGCCGCCTGCATCGCCCGCTGGCCCCAGGAGGACGAGCCGCGCCGGCGGATCCCGTTCATGGCCGGCGGCGGCGTGTTCCTGGGGGCGGTGTGGGTGTCGTCGACCCTGGCCGGCGCGCTGCTCGGCTCCACCGTCCCCGAGGGAGTGCCCCTCGACTTCGCCGTCCCCCTCGTGTTCCTCGTGCTCCTCGTCCCGGTCGTGACCACGCGGCCGGCCCTGGTGGCGGCGGCCGGGGGTGGCATCGCCGCCGTGGTGGCCGCCGAGGCCGGCGCCGGCGGGTTGTCGATCATGGCCGGGGCGGTGACGGGCATCGCCGCCGGGGCCGTGGCCGAGATGATCCGGGAACGCCGGTCACCGGAGGCGCAGGCGTGAGCCGGGCCTGGGTGGTCATCATCGTGGCCGGCGCCGGCACCTTCGCCATGCGGGCCTCGTTCATCGCCTTCGCCCACCGACTGGCCACCGTGCCGCCGTGGGTCCAGCGCCTGCTGCGCCAGATCCCGCCCGCCGCCCTCGCCTCACTGGTCGTGCCCGCCCTCGTCCGGCCGCACGGCGCCTTCGACCTGGGCCAGCCCCGGTTCGTGGCCGGGGCGCTGGCCACGTTCGTCGCCTGGCGGACCAACAGCGTCGCCCTCACCCTGGTGGCCGGGATGGCCATCGTGGTCGCGCTCGACGCCTTGTAAACCGCCGGGCTCAGTTCGAGGCCAGGCCGGCGAAGCCGACGGCGGCTGCGCCGATGAGGGGGCCGGCGTCGCCCAGGCCGGCGGGGACGATCCGGGTGCCCCGGGAGAAGTCGAGGCGGGACAGGGCGTCGATCTCGGCCTGGGCGGCGGCGAAGAACGGTTCGCCGAACCCGAGGGCCACCGACCCGGCCACGACGGCCAGGGGAAGATCGAGGAGGTTGGCCACCGACGCCACCGCCCGTCCCACGAAGGTGCCGGTGCGGGCGATCACCTCGGGCCCGGCCTCGGCCGGGGGCTGGCCGGTCATGGCGGCGATGGCCCGTCCCGAGGTCTCGGCCTCCAGACAGCCCCGCCCGCCGCAGAAGCACTCCCGGCCATCGGGCACGACCACGACGTGCCCGATGTGGCCGGCGTTGCCGGCCCGGCCGTCGAGGAGGCGGCCGTCGAGGAAGATCCCGCCGCCCACCCCGGTGGAGACGACCATGGCGATGAAGTCGTCCTGGCCGGCGGCCGCCCCGACCCAGCCCTCACCCCGGGCCAGGGCCTTGGCGTCGTTGTCGACGAAGGTGACGAGCCTGGTCGCGTCGGCCACCCGCGACCGCAGCGGGAAGGCGCGGAAGGCCGGGATGTGCAGCGTCGAGACCTCCTCGCCCCCGGGCTCCATGGGACCGCCGCAGCCGATCCCGCACACCACGGCGTCCTCGAGGGCGAGCCCGTCGAGCAGTCCGGCGAGGGCACGGAAGACGACCTCGGGGTCGTCGGTGGCGGGCGTGGGAGTGGAGCGGCGGTCGGTGAGCCGGCCCTGGCCATCAACCAGGCCGGCGGCCAGCTTGGTGCCGCCGATGTCGATGGCCAGGGCGGGGCCGGAGCCCGGGAAGCCGGCGCTAGGCGGGCAGGGCACCCCGGACCTTGAGGATCTCCTTGGCCTGGTCGGCGTGGGCCTCGAGGTGGCCGATGATCAGCGGCATGAACTCACCGCAGGTGAGGGTGCCGAACGGGGGGACCTCGACGCCCTTGTCGAGGACGGCCGGGTCGGCGGCCGGGATGCAGTGCTCGAGGGCGGTGCGGAGGCTGGCGATGCGGTCGGCGGCCTCGGCGGCGGTGGGCGGCGGGGCGCCCAGCGCGTCGTGACCGAGTTCCTCCCGGAACATGAACATCCCGTCCGGCGGGCAGTGGCGCAGGCGTTCGAGGTCGGCGATCCACAGCAGGCCGGAGACGTGCATGTGGGAGACGACCTGGGCGCAGGTCCATCCACCTTCGGGCTGGGCGCGGTGCAGGTCGGCGTCGCTGATGGAGCGGAGAACCTTCTCGAATTCGGTCAGCGAGTCGTGGGCCTGCTTGGCGGCGCTGGTCAGGATCTCGGACACTGCACACTCCCTTCGCTCAGCGGACGGTCGTTCATGATGCCGCGAGATTCACCCCTTTACGGAGCCGGAGGTTGGATGGATGCTGGCGGTGTGCGGTGCCAGGGCTGCGGGGCGGTGAACGGATTCCGGCTCTCTTGCCACGACTGTGGCGCCCGCTTCCCTCTCCGGGTGCTGATCCGCCGGCTCTTCGCCTCCGACCCCGACGGCGCCGAGGAGGCCGATGTCCCCCGGCGGCCCGATCTCGCCCCACCCCGGGCCCGGCTCGTGGCCGCCGCCATCGATGTCAGTCTCATGGCCGCCGTGCTGATCTGGGTCGGTGCCGTCGGCGCGGACCCGGCGTTCGGCAACGGCGGTCCGCCGTTGCGGGTCCGGCTCCTGGCCTGGGCGGCGGTGGGGGCCCACCTCATCGTGCTGGAGGGACTGGGCGGCCAGACGCTGGGCAAGCGCCTGGTCGGGATCCGGGTTGTCTCGGCGGTCAGTGGCCAGCCGATCGGGCTGCGGGCCGCCGCCCATCGCGCCGGCGCTCGGGCCGCCTTCTGGTTCGTGTCCTTCCTGGCCCTC
>JBOGFO010000441.1:0-6784 GCA_050743445.1 Acidimicrobiia bacterium | reverse complement strand
CTCCCAACTCGCATCTCTTATGGTTATAGGGCGCACAGTGTCGGATTTTCTGCGCGGATTCTTTTCGCGGTTTCTGCCAGGTATCAATACGCCTGATGTCGAACATTAACGCCACCGAGATATTTCTACTTGTGAGGAGACGAGGATGGACGAGCACGCATATTCCGAAGCTAGGATCAAAGGCAATGAGAGCAACCGGGACAGGTCGCGCCTCGAACGGTGGCTCGGCGTTTCTCGTCCCGAGGACGAAGCGGCCCCGTCGTTGGTTTCGCAACCCCCGAGGCGGTTCAGCCCTGACGGTGAGCGGGACGGGTCCCGGCTCGAACGTTGGCTCGGCGTCTCAAGCCCCGAGGAGCACTCCGGTAAGGATCGGCCGGGCGGTGGCGACGCGGCCCGGCCAGCGGCATCGCGATACGCGAGACCGTTCGGCCAGGCCGCTCGTGATGCTGGCACTCGGACCGGTCCGTCGAAGTACGCAGTCCCCGCCGTGGCGGTTCTGACGGCGGGAGTGCTGGGACTCGGAGTCTGGACGTTCGATCTCCGTGGGCAGGTTTCGTCCTTGGAGAAGGCCGTGGCCGCGGAGTCGTCGGCCGATGCTGATGTCGCCCGCCAACTCGCCGAGACCGGAGCGGACCTGGAACGGATCGATGCCAGACTCGCTGAAGTCGAAGGCTTGGACCAGGATCTGGGCGCCGTCGAGACGAGACTGGCCGAGCTCGAGAGGCGAATCGGTCGGAGAAGGTGATCGCGTGTGCCCAGGACCTGATGGGCGACCGCTGGCGAGCAGGCGGAAAGATCTGACCCTGGTCGATCGCCCGCTCACCCTTCGGCGAGCCAAAGCGCGGCGATGGGGACGGCAACGATCCGGTCGGCGAGCCGGAAGGTCCTGGGTCCGGTGTGGAGCACGGCCCCGGCCAGAAAGCGGTCCCCAAGGGAGTCGCGCAGCCAGCTCAGATGGCGAGCATCACCCCGGTCTGGCGCCGCGGTGGCCTTCACCTCTACGGCGACGACCTGATCGGCGGCCAGTTCGGCGAGCAGATCGACCTCCCGGCGGCCTTCCTTCTCGCGGAGGTGATAGAGGCGGGGCCGCGCCGGGCTGATCTCCAGCTCCGGTCGGATCTGCCCGACCACGAACGATTCGAGTATCCGGCCGAGAAGGTCTCCATGGCGGAGCAGGGCGTTGACATCGAGCCTCAGGGCGGCCCCTACCAGCGCGGTGTCGATCACGTGCCGCTTGGCGCCTCTCACGAGCCGCGAGAGGCGGTTGCTGGTCCATGCCGGAAGATATTCCAGGACGAAGAGGCTGACGAGGAGCTCCTCGTAGGCCACGGCCGTGCGCCGGTTGATGCCGGCGGCGTCGTAGAGCGTCTTGGCTTCCACCACCCCGGCCGTGTTCAGCGCCAGGGCTTCGAAGAACCGCCGAAGCCGCGCCGGATCGCGGGCCCCGTCGACCGTGGGAGCGTCGCGGGTGAGGAGCTGATCCAGGTAGCTCTCCAGCCAGGCTTGCCGGGCGCGGCCGGTCAGCGTGAGCGCCGGCTCCGGGAACCCGCCGGTCAGGGCGAGTTCGAGGTAGCCCCTCAGGTCGGGGATCTCACCCCGGGTCGTGAAGGCCGTCGGATCCGCCCCTGCGAGCCGGTCGACGAAGGTCATCCCCGTCGGGTGTCCGACGATCTCCCGCCTGGTGAGGCCGTACATCCGCAGCCGGACCAGGCGGCCCGTCCCGGGCCAGGTCGGCGTGTCCAGGTCGGCCCGTACGCTCCCGGTCAGGAGAAATCGGCCGGGACGAAACCCATCGTCGACCGCCCGCTTGACTGCCCCGAGCACGCCGGGCACAGCCTGCCACTCGTCGAGGAGGATCGGCTCGGGCAGTCCGGCGAGGGCGGCGTCGGGGTCGGCCCGGAACGCAACGGCCTCGGCCTCGTGGTCGAGCCGGACGTAGGTCTCCGCCAGGCGACGGGCGGTCGTCGTCTTGCCGGAGGCCCTCGGTCCGGTCAGGAGGAGCGCCGGCAGTTGAGCCAGAAGGTCCGCCAGGGTGGAGTCGACGAGACGGGCGGTGTAGGGCATCAGCTCCAGACTACCGCTCATGCCCCGACGTTGATATACATTTGGCCCAGTCCACAGTACCGTCCAGGCCCGCGCGACGCTTCTCGCTGCTGTTCTCGGCCGGTGGCATGGCCGATGCTGACGGGCCTACCTTCGGGAGTTGGCCGCGTGGTACTGCCTCTTTGGCGAGGTGCAACCCGGGAGCCGAGGTCGAGCTTGCAGGAGACGTGGGTCAGGTGGGCCTGCAGGGTCCGAGGCGAGATGAAGAGTCGCTCGGCGATCTCCTTGTTTGCCAGTCCGCCACCAGCCGGTGCCGCCCACCTCCAGGGCCGCGAGGTGGTCGACATGGTCGAGGTGCATCCGCAAGAGCAGGGCGTGGTGATCGTCGAACAGCCGAGCAGACTCTGAGACCCGTGCTCGCAGCGACCGCCCGCCGGACCCGCGCCCGGCCGTCGACCTCAACCAGGTCGTCGACCCCGCCGTCGTCGTGCAGTTTCCGGGCGAGAGCGACGTAAACGTAGATGCCATCGGCAATCGTGAGGTTGTGCCGGAGGTTCCATGCCGCCGGCAATAGCGGACGGCTGTGCCCGGGAGGTGGAGAGGGCGAGCAGTCGGCGGTAGGCCGTGGCCACCTCGGCGGGAGTCACGGCGCCTGCGATTTCCATCCGTCGGAGGACGGCGGAGTCCTCGACGTAGAAGTGTTCGGGCAGTGGGCGGTGCTGTTCTTCGGGACCTTGGCCGAGAGGCGCTTGCCCTCCGGCGTCCCGAGGAACACCTCGACAGCAGCCGAGGCGTCGAGGACGACGAAACTCACGTCTCACGGCGTTCCGCGCTTCTTCAAGGTAGGCGGAGGCCGGCTGCGGGAGGACGACAGGTTCGGCGGCGGCGATCTCAGCGAGAAGCTCGTCGAGGGAGATGCCTCCGCCGTCGCCAGGGCGGCGATGCCGTCCACCAGTCGCATCCGGTAGTCGCAGTAGGCGTCGTCGTCGCCCACCGCCTGCACCGCCCGCCACCGGGTGGCGACGCATCCGCCACCGCACACCTCCCGGTAGTCGCATGCCAGGCACTTGACCATCAGGGCCCGGCCGTCGAGCAGCATGCGGGACCGGCCCTGGGCGGCCACCACGCCGGCCTCGTCGCCGAGGTCCTCCAGGGCTCCCAGCCCGGCCGCCGGCCACGGCAGCTCGTCGCAGCTCCCGAAACGGCCGGCCGGATACATGGTGAACACGTGGTCGCACTTGCGGTCCGAGAAGTGGCAGCTGCCGCTCTCCCGGCCGTGCAGGCGACGGATGGTGGAGACGACCGGGTTCCACGGTCAGGCGACGGAACAAGCCGCTGCCGATCCAGTGCCCGGCCACGGCGAGGACGAAGGTGCAGTACTCCCCGGGAGTGACCGCCCAGGCCGGTCCGGCCACCGGATCGACGGCGCCGGCTTGCCGGATGCGGCTGAGCGGAATCCTGCCGCCCGGCTTCCGGGGCGTACGGTGGATATCACCATCGACCTCACTGAGGAACCGAGATGATCGGCCACGTGATCCGTCCTCGAGGCGGAGTTCCGAGAGAAAGCGTCCGGCGGTTGACCGGGCCGAAAGAGCGTACGTATTCGCTCTGGCACGCATAAGGCACGACGACGCTGCTCGAAGTGAGCTCCGCCCAGAACTCAAAGAAAGAAGAGCCCTGCTGAGCAGGGCTCTCTCTCGTGGCCGGGGCCGGCGTCGATCCGGCGACCTCGCGCTTTTCAGATGTCCAGAGGACGTTTTCCTGGTATCTCCTAGTGCCGCCTCGTCCGCAAAAGTGCTGGTCAGCGGCACAGGGCGGGATTCGGGGGCACAGAACGATACGCCCCGGACGCGGGATGCTCGCGGGATCGTCGCGGGATGGGGCTCTTCCGATTTCCCCGGAACGCTGACGACGGAGGTCGGCGTGGCCGTCGGGGGCCGGGGCTGACCAAGGGCTGAGCCGGAACCGACCTTGCACGTGGCCTCAGTGCCGCGCCGCCGGTCTTCGAGTGCTCGCCGTTGCTGCGCTTTGCCCTCTAGCTCGAGCGGGCAAGGAGTCAGGTCCCGTCGTTCTAAGAGGCCGCGTTTCTCAGGCTCGACCAGATTGCCGACGAGCGGCTTGATTTGACGCCCGGAGGCGTAGGTAGCGATCGGTCGCATGATGAACGGGTGTGAGGCTGGGGCCTCACGAGCGACGTCGGCGGGAATCGGCGGCTTGACGTCGAAGTAGAAGGGGGCCCTGTCCGCTCGCCGTCCCTCAGCGCCGCCCTCTAGCGTCGTCTGTCGCGGTTCTTCCTCCCCCGAGGAGTTGGACACGGCCAATCGGAAAGGTGCGGGGTGGTCAGGTTGGCGGGCCGGCGACGCCTCATGGCAAGTGTGGTGGCGGCCGTGCTGTGTGCCCTTTCGGCGCAGGCATCGGCGTCGATCGCGCCGCTCGGGGCTGACCTGGCCGGGGAGGCGTCCGCCGTGTCCCGCGCGGCGGGTGCGTCCCTCCTGGTCCGATTCGCTCCGGATCTTCCGTCGTCCGCATCGGGCGCAGTCGTCGCGGAACAGGGCGGGAAGCTGGAAGGTGCTATCCCGGGTACGACCTTCCAACTCGTCTCCTCCGCCGGACGGCCGTTGGACGGGCTCCGGACGGCGCTCCTCGACGATCCCCGGGTGGCGGCCGTCGAGCCGAACCACCTCGGCCGGATCGCCGCTGTGCCGACCGACCCGTCGTACGCCAGCACGCAGGCGGCCTACCTGGATTCGATACGCCTGCCCGAGGCGTGGGACGTGACGACCGGCGCGGGGGATCTCGTCCTCGCCGTGGTCGACAGCGGTGTGTCGTCGGGGCACCCGGACTTGGCCGGGCGTCTGCTCCCCGGACGGGATTTCGTGGACGGCGACGACTTCCCGGAGGACACGCTGAGTCACGGCACCCGGGTGGCCACCGTCGCCGCCGCCCGGGCCAATGACGCCGGGATGAGCGGGGTGGCGTGGCGGGCGAAGGTCCTTCCGGTCAAGGTGGTCGACGACGACGGATTCACCAGCACCGCCAACCTGGCGGCGGGCATCGTCTGGGCCGCCGATCACGGCGCCGACGTGATCAACATATCGATCGGAGGGCGGCCGTCGAGCCTGGCCATCCTCGACGCGATCCGCTACGCGCAGGACCGCGACATCCTGATCGTGGTCGCGGCCGGCAATTCACGAACCTACGCGACGTCGTTCCCGGCCGACGCCGACGGGGTCCTGGCCGTTGGCGCGGTCGACCACGCCGGGCACCTCGCCCCGTTCTCCAACTGGGGCTCCTGGGTTGACCTGGTCGCCCCCGGGACCGGCATCCTGGCCGGTGTACCGGGGGGCACCTACGCCGCCGCCGACGGGACGTCGTTCGCCGCGCCGATCGTGTCCGGGGTCGCCCTCCTGGCCCGGGCCCGTTTTCCGCATGAGAGCGCCGCGCAGATCGCCGAGCGACTCACGTTCGGCGCCCGCGACATCGGCCCCCTGGGCCGAGACCTGTTCTACGGGCACGGTTTGGTCGACGCCTTCAGCGCCGTCGGAGGCCCGCTCCCTCCCCGGCCGGTCGACGCCCGCCACGTCCTCGAACCGGACAACACGCCGGCGAGGGCAACGACGCTGCGGATCTCCGAGCCCATCCGGGCCGTGCTCGCCCCGGAAGGCGACGCCGACTGGTTCGTCGTGGACCTTCCCACCCACGGGGGACTGTGGTTCGAGGTGACGGAGACAGCCCCGGCGGCGATCAACCCCTTCGAGCCGTCGCTTGAGGTGTACGACGTCGGCGGCGTCGAGATCGACCTGGCCGGAGCGACTCGGGAGCCTGGTCGTTTCCGGGGGAGCAACTCCTTCTTCGCCGGGCGGTACTACCTCCGCGTCGGGAACCTGGCCCGGTCCCCGAGCGCCCCCTACGAGCTGACGGTGAGGTCGCCCGCCCCCGGAGAGGCGGTTTACGTCACTGGAAGCGCCGATACCAACCAGAGCCTGTGGGTGCGGGACACCACGCCGGTAGCCGGCAGCTCCGACGCGCCGATCGGGGCCGAGCCCACCATCCACTTCGTCCGGCCTCTGAGCGCCGCCTTACTGGAGCTCGATTACTTGATCGTGCTCACCGACACCTCCACAGGCCGTGTCGTTCCCACCGACCGACGGGTGTCGCACCCCAACAACACGGAGTGGGTCACCCTTGTGCCGAGGGAACCGCTGGCCCCGGGCGGGGTGTACGAGATGTCGATCACGGCGGGGCCCCACGGCGGCTTCGGGCTTTGGCACGAAGCGTTCCGGTTCGCCGTCGCGCCACCGCCGCCGGTGCCGGTGCACGCCGGCCCGGCGCGGTCGGGCTACTGGATGGTCGCCGCCGACGGGGCCGTCTACGGCTTCGGGGACGCCGCTCACCATGGCCAAGCCCACACCGGCGCCGCCATCGTTGACCTCGAGCCGACCCCCACCGGCGACGGCTACTGGACCGTCGACAGCCGCGGTGTGGTCACCGCCCACGGCGACGCCGCTTTCTACGGCGACGCCGACCGGACACGGCTCGCGCCCGGCGAAGAGGTCACCTCATTGTCGGCCACACCAACGGGTGCCGGCTACTGGCTCTTCACCGACAAGGCTCGGGTCCTGACCCTGGGCGACGCGCCGGATCTCGGCGACCTGGCCGACGTGGCCCTCAACGGCCCGGTGCTCGACTCGATCCCGACACCGACCGGTCGGGGTTACTACATGGTCGCCGCCGACGGCGG
>JBOGFO010000440.1:0-3307 GCA_050743445.1 Acidimicrobiia bacterium | reverse complement strand
GCCCTCGTTGTTGATCGGCATTCTCACGCGCCGCCTCCGTGTAGTAAGACGGCGGGCGTGACGTTGACGAGTTCGACGGCCGCACCGCCGGACGGGGCGGGTCGGATGCCGTCACCGCTGGCAGTCGGCGTCGTCGTCTGGCTCTCCTCTGAGCTCATGTTTTTCGCTGGGCTGTTCGCGGCCTATTTCACGTTGCGGGGAACCAGCGACGTGTGGCCGCCCGAAGGCGTGGAACTCGAAACGGTCCGCACCGCCGGGGCCACCCTCATCCTCCTGATCTCGAGCGTCACCATGCACAAGGCGACCATGGCGGCGGAGCACGGCCACGGCACGTTGGCCGCCCGGTGGCTGACCGTCACCGGTCTCCTGGGCGCCGCCTTCCTCGGGAACCAGGCCTCGGAGTACGCGGCTGCGACCTTCACGATGTCGAGCCACGCCTACGGCTCGATGTTCTTCCTGATGACCGGGTTCCACGGACTCCACGTCCTCGGCGGGATCCTGTTCATGGGGGCGGCGGCCTACGTAGCCGGTCGGGGGTCGAAGGCGCCGACGGTCCCGACGCTGCTGGTGTGCGCGTACTACTGGCACTTCGTCGACGCCGTCTGGGTCGGCATGTTCCTCACCATCTATCTCATCCAATGAGCCAGCTGCTCCTGGACCGACGTCGGTGGAGCTGGGCGGTGGCGTCCGCTCTCGCCGGTGTGGTGGTGGTCACCTGGTCGTCCGCCGGTCTCGCCCGGAGTGAGACGGCGCTCGTCGAGCAGGGTCGTGAGCTGTACATGGTCGGGTGCACCAGCTGCCACGGCGACGAGGGCAACGGCGTCTCCACCCCCACCGGCGAGTTCCGGGGCCCACCGCTGCGCACCGCCGGTGAGGCGGGTGCCTACTACCAGTTGTCGACCGGCCGCATGCCGCTGGCCAGCAGCGAGAACCAGGCCCGGCGCAAGCGCCCGGCCTACGGCGCCGACCAGATCGACGCCCTGGTGGCCTACGTCGCCTCCCTGGGTACCGGCCCCCGGTTGCCGGCCGTGGACGTGAAGGACGCGGACCTCGCTCGAGGTGGCGAGCTGTTCCGGGGTAACTGCGCCCCCTGCCACAGCGCCTCCGGAAGCGGCGGTGCCCTGAGCTACGGCCGGGCCGCCCCTCATCTGCTGGAGACCACCCCCCGGGAGGTGGCGGCGGGCATGCGGTCCGGTCCCGGTGAGATGCCGCAGTTCGGACCGGCCTCTTTCGACACCGCGGCGGTGGCCCAGATCGCCAGGTACGTCCAGTACCTCCGGGACCCCGACGACCGGGGCGGTCTGCCCATCGGGCGTGTCGGCCCGGTGCCGGAAGGGTTCGTGGCCTGGTTCTTCGGGATGGGCGCGTTGGTCGGCATGCTGCTGTGGATCGGGACTCGCGCACCGGCCCTCCAGCCAACGGACGCCGGGCCGGACCGGGGTGAGGATGGAAATGGCTGAGCCCGAGCCGGCGGCGGCCCCCGATGTCAGCCTGCAGGGCTCGGCCCGCGCCCGGACGGATGAGACCCGGGCGGCGATCGCCTTCGGGCTGAGCACCCTGGCCTCGATCGCCCTGGCCGTCGTGTTCTGGGAAGGCGGTCACCCGCAGGCCGAAGGGCTCCTCCTCGGCGTGGTTTTCGGCGCCTTCGGGGCCGGCATCGTGATCTGGGCGAAGCGAGCCACGCCTGGTGACGTGGTAGCCGAGGAGCGGCCGCTCGTCGCCTCGTCGGCGGAGGAGGTGGAGGCGTTCGTCGACGACCTCGTCGAGGGTCGGGAGGAACTCGGACGGCGGCGTCTCCTGTTCGCCGCGGCCGGCTCGGCGGTGGCGGCCCTGGCCGCCGCCCTCGTGTTCCCGATCCGCTCGCTCGGGCCGCGCCCGGGGAAGGGCCTCAAAGAGACCGCCTACAAGGGTGGCGACAAGCGCCTCGTCCGGGAGGACGGCCAGCCGCTCAAGCCGATCGACCTGGCGGTCGACGGTGTCGTCACCGTCTGGCCCGAAGGCCATACCCACGACAGCGACGCCGCCGCGCTGCTCATCCACACCCGCTCCACCCAGCGGTTCACGCCCCGCCGGGGCCGGGACGACTGGCGCGTCGGCCGGATCGTCGCCTACTCCAAGTTGTGCACCCACGTCGGCTGCCCGGTCGGCCTGTACCAGGCGGGCGAGGGCCTGCTGTTGTGTCCGTGCCACCAGTCGACCTTCGACGTCCTCAACGGGGCCCGTCCCGTCTTCGGCCCGGCGGCCCGGTCGCTGCCCCAGCTGCCGATCGGCACCGACGACGCCGGCTACCTCATCGCCCGGGGCGACTTCTCCGATCCGGTCGGGCCGGGCTTCTGGGACCGGGGCCGGGGCACGTGAGCCGGCGCGGCGGGCGGAAGCAGCTCCGGACGGAGCAGGCCGTCCGCTTCCTCGACCGGCGCCTCGGCGCCGCCGACTTCGCCCGCACCGCCCTCAACAAGGTCTTCCCCGACCACTGGTCGTTCATGATCGGTGAACTCGCCCTCTACTGCTTCGTGGTGCTGGTGCTGACCGGCACCTACCTGACGTTCTTCTTCGATGCGTCGACGGAGGAGGTCGTCTACCTCGGCAGTCACCTCCCGTTGGCCGGCGTGGCGATGTCGGCCGCCTACCGGTCCGCCCTGGAGCTGAGTTTTGACGTGCGGGCCGGCCTCGTGATGCGCCAGATCCACCACTGGGCCGCGCTGCTGTTCCTGGCCACGCTGGTCACCCACCTGGCCCGGGTGTTCTTCACCGGGGCGTTCCGCCGGCCCCGGGAACTCAACTGGATGATCGGCGTGACGCTGCTCATCCTGGCCATGGTCAACGGGTTCGCCGGCTACTCGTTGCTCGACGACCAGCTGTCGGGTACCGGCCTGCGCATCACCTACGGCACCGCCCTGTCGGTACCGGTCATCGGCACCTGGATCGCCTCGCTCCTCTTCGGGGGCGAGTTCCCCGGCGCCGACATCATCGCCCGGCTCTACGTGATCCACATCTTGATCATCCCGGCGGTCATCGGCGGCCTGCTGGCCGTCCACCTGGCCATCGTCGTGCGTCACAAGCACACGCAGTTCCCGGGTCCGGGCCGGAGGGAGGACAACGTGGTGGGAGAACGCCTGTGGCCCACCTACGCGGCCAAGGCCCTCGGCCTGTTCTTCCTCACCACCGCCGTGCTCTGCGTGCTCGGCGGCGTCGCCCAGATCAACCCCATCTGGCTGTTCGGCCCGTTCCGACCGGCCGAGGTATCGGCCGCCTCCCAACCCGACTGGTACATGGGCTGGCTCGACGGGGCGCTGCGCATCATGCC
>JBOGFO010000439.1:0-2372 GCA_050743445.1 Acidimicrobiia bacterium | reverse complement strand
CTTTCTGGGTCTCGGGCAGCGCCGAGTTCTGCATAGCCGCCTCGTAGGAGTCGAACTCCACGATGAGGAGGTAGCGGCCGGGGTCGTCCCGGTCGGTGCACACCACTTCGCGGATGACCGTCCGATTGCCCTCGGTCTCCTCCTTCCACTTCTCACCCAGCACCTCGACCTCGTCGGGACGCGACGTGCGGAACTCGATCATCTGTACGAAGCCCATCGTTGTCTCCTCTCTCGGGGATGGTTGAAGGATGGTCTGGGGGGAGGGGGGTGGTGTTACAGGGGGTGGTGGTTTCGCGACAAATCACCGCCGATTGCTGAGCGTTCATATGTGTGGTTCACGCCGGTTGGTTACGAGGCAGTGAAGGAGGGTGGGGGAGCAGAACCGTTGGTGTTGAACTGCACACGGCGTTGCTGATCCTCGTAGGGCGAGAGGTTCAAAGCACAATGAGTGTATGTCGCAATAGTAAAAAAAGAGCTTGACATGGTTGTTGTTTAGTCGTAGATTGGTAGGTGCCTCGAGGTTGCCGGGCACAACGGCCCTCCTTTCGATTCCTTGTTGCGCGCCCCGCGGGCGTGCCGGAACGGTGAAGGAGGTGATGTGCGGTGCCGGAGGGTCTTCTGGCTTTGGCGCAGGCGTTGCGGGAAGCACTGATCGCCTTTGACCCGAAGCGCCACCCCGGCGAGGACTGTGTCGTGCTGGCGGAGGCGCTGGCCGCGGCGGAGAAGGCGTGTGCGACAGCACGGGTCCTGGCCTCGGCTCGGGCGGTGGAGTGCGGTGCCCACCGGGCCATGGGGTTCGCTGATGGGGCGGACTGGCTGGCGCGGACAGCGGGAACGTCGACGGTGCAGGCGAAGAATGAGTTGGAGACCGCTCGAGCGCTGGACGGGATGCCCGATACCGGCGCGGCCATGGCCGCCGGCGAGTTGTCGCTGGCCCAGGCGCATGAGCTCACCCGGACCGAGGCGGAATGCCCGGGGTCTGAGTCCGAGCTTCTCGATGTCGCCCGACGCAGCAGCCTGAAGGTGCTGAAGGCGAAGGGCCGTCAGCGCCGGCTGGGCGCGATCGACCCGGAGCAACTCCACCAGCGCCAGCAGCAGGCCCGGTCGGTACGGCAGTACCGCAGCGGCCTGGCGATGGTCGGGTTCACCTGCGAGTTTCCCCCGGAGAGCGGTCTCCCGTTCGCCAACCGCCTCGACGCCGTGACGGATCGGCAGGTGCGCCAGGCGAAGCGGGAAGGCCGGTTCGAGAGCCGCGAAGCCCACGCCGCAGATGCATTCCTCGATCTGCTGGCCGGCGCCGGCGCCGAAGCCAGTGCCGGAGTCGAAGCCGGAGTCGCACCCGGAGCCGCGCCCGCAGCCGGAGCCGCCGCCACCCGGCGAAGACACTCCGGGACCGACCTGGTGATCGTGTGCGACCTGCGGGCCTACCGGCGGGGCCACGCCCACCCGGGTGAGCCGGTCCACCTGGTCGGCGGCGGGCCGATCCCCGTCTCGCTCGTGAAGGAACTGGAGGGCGACGCCTTCGTGAAAGCGGTGCTCCACGACGGCACCCGGATCGACACGGTGAAGCACCTCGGGCGCCACATCAAAGCCGAGCTCCGCACCGCGCTGGCGCTGGGCCCTGTTCCCGACTTCGACGGGGTCAGCTGTTCGGCGCCCGACTGCGACCGGCGCTACCGGCTGGAGTGGGACCACGCCGACCCGGCGGCCAACGGGGGGCCGACCTCGTTCGAGAACCTCCAGCCGCTGTGCTGGCCGCACCACCAGGCCAAGACCGCCCGGGACCGGAAGTCCGGCCTCCTGCGGGGCCGGAAAGATCCGCCGTCAAACCGCCAGGGTCTGGGCCCGCTCGGCGATCACGGGAAGGCGCAGCTCTTTGGCGGTGGTGAGGACGGCGGCGAGCAGGCCCTGCCGCAGAGCGGTATCGCCGGGGCGGTTGCGGGCGGCCAGCAGCGCCGCCGTTTCGAGCCGGGTTCGGGCCAGCCAGACGGGGGCGCCGAGGCCCTCGTGGGTGGCGGCGGCCTGGGCCAGGTGGGCCTCGGATTCGTCCCACATCCCGAGGCGGCTGGCCAGCGTGCCGAGATGGTGCGACATCGACCCCCAGTACGACACCGCCCCGAAGCAGAAGGCGTTCGTGCCGGCGGCGGGGAGGATCAGCTCGTAGAGGTCGGCGATCTCGGCCTCGGTTCCCACCCGGACCAGGGCGGAGGCGACCTTGGCCATGATGCCGGACCAGGCCAGTGACGGCTCGAGGGAGGCGAGGCCGACCTCGGTCAGCTCATCCAGGTCGGCTCGCACATCGGCATCCCGGCCCGCCCCCAGCGCCAGGACGATCCCGTGGGCCTTGGCCGCGGCTCTCAGCGTCGGTACCC
>JBOGFO010000438.1:0-10251 GCA_050743445.1 Acidimicrobiia bacterium | reverse complement strand
GGCGAGGCTCCCAGCCGGGGCCGGCGGCGCGGTGACGGTCAGCTGCTCCAGGAACGGTGAGGGGGCGGCGGCGTCGCCGAGGACGACCACCCGCTCCCGGCCCCGGGTCACGGCCACGTGGAAGATCCGGCGCTCCTCCTCCACGTCGTCGGCCAGGCGGTGGGGGAAGAGCCCGGCGTCGGCGCCGAACACGACGACACACGGCCACTCCCGGCCCTTGACCCGGTGGACGGTGGCCAGGTGCACCCCCGCGTCCAAGCCGACGGCGGCGGACAGCACCGAGCGGAGCCAGGCCTCGAAGGTGGCCGGGTCGGGATGGAGGACCGCCACCTGGAGGAGGGCGGCCAGGTCGTCACCGTTGGCCGAACGGTCGAGGGTGCCCTTGGAGGCGTCGAGGGTGTCCATGGCATCGCCCAGGCCGATCTCGTCGCGCACCTGGCGCAGCAACCCGGCGGTGGTGGCCGACGGTGCCCGGGCGGCCTCGCTCAGCCCTTCGACGTCGTCGGCGTACTGGTGGACCCGGTCGGCGGCGTGGGGGAAGGCGTCCTTGTCCTCCAGCCACGAGGCCAGGCCCCGGATGGAGTGCACCGAGGTTTCGGCGTCGCGGGTGAGCATCTCGAGCACCCGGGGGGAGATCCGCCGGGACGGGCGGCGCACCGTCGCCCGCACGTCGGCCCGGCTGATGGACCCGGGGACGGAGGCGATGCGCAGGTAGGCCAGGGCCGCGGCGGTGCCGGCCCGGTCCAGGAGCCACGGGCCCACCGCCCCCCGGCACGGAACCCCGGCCTCGGTGAGGAGCACCTGGGCGGCGAGGAGCGACGAGTTGACCCGGGTCAGCACGGCCATGTCCGAGGGGTCGGTGCCGTCCTTGCGCCAGCGCTCCACCACGTCGACGGTGGCCGGGCCGAGCTCGACGTCGGGGACGAGGCGGACCTCGAGGGCGCCGGCGTCGGCGACGGCACCGGCCGCCGGCCGGATGGTCTTGGCGATGCGGCGCCGGTTGTGGGACAGGAGGTGGCCGGCGGCGGTGACCACCGCTTCGGGGCAGCGGTAGTTCACCTCCAGGTCGTAGGCGGTGGCGCCGGAGAAGTAGCGGGGGAAGTCGATGAGGAAGCCGGGGTCGGCCCCGGCGTAGCCGTAGATCACCTGGTCGTCGTCGCCGACCCCGAAGACATCCGCGGCCGGGCCGGCCACCAGGCGCACCAGGAGGAGATGGGCGGGCGTGAGGTCCTGGAACTCGTCGACCAGCAGCGTCCGGGCCCCGGCCCGCACCCCGGCCCGGAGCTCCGGGTCGGCCAGGAGCAGGGCGATGGCCCGGTAGATCTGCTCGTCGAAGTCGAGCAGATCCAGGGCGTCGAGGCGCTCCCGGTAGGCAGGGAACACGGCGGGCAGCCCGCTGGCGTCGGGGTAGAGCCGCTCGGCCTGCTCGGGGGTGCACAACCCCAGGCGCACGGCGGCCAGGGCGTCGAGGTAGGGCGCCAGCGGGTCGGTGTTGACCTTGCGCCGGGTGGTCACCAGCCCGGCCAGGATCTCCCGCTGCTCACGCTCCTCGGCCACCCGGAAGCGCCGGCCGGGTTGGAGCTGGCAGACGTGGAGGCCGAGCGAGTTGAGGGTGCGGATGGTGGGCCGGAACCCCTCGGTGCGCTCCCGCAGCTGCTCGGCGGCCAGCACGTTGTAGGCCACGGCGGTGACCAGCTCCGGCTCGTAGCCCCGGTCGGTCAGCAGGTGGCGGATGCGTTCCGTGAGGACGCGGGTCTTGCCCGAGCCGGCCGGGGCGATGATCCGGGCCGGACCGCCGGGATGGCCCACCGCGGCCAGCTGGTCCGGGGCGAGGTCGGCCGACGGCGGGGCGTACCGGGCGGTGGTGAGCCGGCCGGCGTCGATCGAGTCGCGGTGGACGACGGCGTGGCCCCCGAGGCCGGCGTCGAGGTCAACAGGGTGACGGGGTCCCCCGTCGCAGAAGGCGTTCCGGCCGTCGGGCAGGACGATGTCGGCCGGGCCCTCCGGAGTCAGCCGGCCACCCCGCCGGGCGGCCCGCACGCCGTGCCACCACACCGGCTCATCGGAGCCCCGGGTGGCGGCGTCGTAGTTGTTGGCCCACACCAGGAACTGGAGCCGTTCCCGCTCGAAGGTGAAGCCGGGGTCGAGGAGGTGGGGGGCGACCGGGCTCTGCTCCGGTTCCCGGAGGGCTTCGGCGGGGACGGCCAGCTCCACCACCACGCGGCGGCGCTGCGTCCACGCCTCGTGGAGCACGCCGGCCGTGTCGGCCGGGCGGGCCAGGGCGGCGTCGTCGACCACCACCCGGGGGGCGGAGGCGAAAGGCGGGGGAACCGGCGCACCGGGCAGCACGACGATGCCCCGCCCCAGGAGGTCCGGGGCCGGAAAGCTCATGGCCGCATCATGCCCGCCCCCTGCGACAGTTACGGGCCTGCGATCCGGTCCAGGAAGCGGCCCAGCGCCATCGAGAAGCGGTGCGGGTCCTCCAGGTTGGAGATGTGCCCGACGTCGGGGATGACGACCAGCTCGGAGCCGGCGATGCGATCGGCCAGGGTGGTGGCAGAGGCCACAGGGGTGAGCTGGTCGTCCTCGCCCACCAGGACCAGGGTGGGCACGGCGATGTCACCCAGCCACGGCGTGGCGTCGGCCCGGGTCCGCATGGCTTCGAGGGCGCCGATCCAGCCGTCGACCGGGGTGGCCAGCATGAAGGAACGGGCCTGGTCGATGGCGTTCTCCCGCTCGGGCCCCTGCTTGCCGATGAGGGCGTCGAGCAGCCCGTCGGCCAGTGACGACCGCTCCCCGCCGCCGGCCAGGAACGTCTGCTGGTCGGCCCGGCGCTGGCGCCCCTCGTCGGTGTCGGCCTCGGCCCGGGTGTCGGCCAGCACCAGCGCCCGCACCAGCTCGGGGCGCCGATGGACCAGGTCGAGGGCGACGTAGCCGCCCATCGACAGCCCGCCCAGGACGACCGGACCCGTGCCGAGGGCGTCGAGCAGGCCGGCGACCTGATCGGCGTAGCCGGGAATGGAGTAGTCGCTCTTCTCGGACGGCACGTCCGAACCGCCGAAGCCGAAGAGATCAGGCGCCAGGCAGCGCTGGCCGCGGGCGACGAGGTGGTCGATCTGGGGGCGCCACAACGCACTCTCCAGGGGAAAGCCGTGGACGAGGCAGATGACGGGTTCGCCCTCGCCCTCGTCGACGTAGCGAACCCTCCGGCCCTTCAGCTCGATCTCGGGCATGCCGGGAAACCTACCCGGGACCGCAGGTGAACACGCCGTCGACGTGCACCGTCCCCTCCTGGGCGTCGCGCCAGCCCCGCAGGGCGATCCGGCCCCCGCGGGCGCCGTCGAAGGTGACGCTGCCGTCGGGTTCGTCGTTCCCGGGGGCTCGGGGGTGTCCCCCGAAGGATGACCAGACGAAGGGGTCGGGCCCGTGGTCGAAGAGGAGGAAGTAGTCGCCGGCGTCGTGCTCGGCGCCGGTGTCGGTGGCGGCGGCGTCGAGGGCGACGAGCCGGACCCCCGCCCCGACCGGCAGGCCGTCTTCGATGTCGATGGCGACCCGGGAACGGTCACCGTCCTCTACCGGTTCGGAGCAGACGACCTCGGCCGGACCCGACGCCCGCCCCGTCACCGCACCGGAGAAGGTGAGATCGACGTGTCCGGTGGTGGCGCCGCCCTCGGTGCGATCCGGTTGGCCGGTGCAGCCGGCCACCAGGAGGGCCACCATCACGGCCGCGACCCCGGAGCGGGTCATGTCTGCGTCCCTTCGGGGGGCGCCGGGCCCGGTGGTGTCTTTCCGTCGAGGACGTAGACGGGGGTGCCGTCGGGGACGTGGTCGGGGAACCACTCGGCGGCCGCCATCGGGATGCGCACGCAGCCGTGGGAGGCGGGTTCGGCCGGCACCTGGTGGTAGCCGTGGATGGCGACCCCGATGCCCACCATGTAATAGACCGGCTTGTACATGCGCCCGAGCGGGCTCTTGCGCCACCCCGGGATGCGGTAGCCGACGCGGTAGGAACCGGGCGGGGTCACGGCGGTGCGGCAGCGACCCCCGTCGCAGAACCGCTTGCCCGAGGCGGTGGAGACCGGCAGGACCCGGTACAGGGCGTCGTTCTCGAACAGCGACAGGATCTGGCGGGGCAGATCGATCTCCACCCGGGTGGCGCCGCCTCCCGGCACCTGGGTGTCGACAGGTCGGGCGGTGCTCAGGGCGTCGGCCACGTCCTGGGTGGCCCGGCCGGTCCGGGGCAGGCCCGTTGCCTTCTGGAAGGCCGTGACGGAGTCGAGCGTGTTCTGGTCGTAGGTCTCGTCGACGGTGTGGCTGCCGTAGTGCAGGCCGGCCAGGAGATCCTCCAGCACCTTGACCTGAGGTCCGACGTCACCCGGCCCGAGGCCCTGGGCCGGCACCGCCCCCACCGTCAGGGGCGGCGCCGCCGTGGTGGTCGTGGGCGCGACGGTCGTGGTGGTTGTGGGCGCGGCCGTCGTTGTGGTTGTGGGCGCAGCCGTCGTCGTGGTCGATGCGGCCGCATCCCGTGCTGAGCCTTGAGCCCTGACCGCCACCGGGCGGTCTCCGGCACAAGCGGTCGCCAGCATCGTCAGAACCACGAAAACGGCGCCGGCAACGCCGGCAGCCCCTCGCCCAGTGTGCTTCGCCCCAGCTCGCACGTTTCCACCCTTTTGTCAGTTCCTGGTGGATACGTACCGTCGCACCTCCCTTACAAAACCTGGGAGAGCGGGAACTGGGAGCGGGATTCGAGAACGGTGTCGATCATGCCGTAGGCGAGCGCCTCCTCGGCGGTGAACCAGTGGTCCCGATCGAAGTCGGCGATGATGCGCTCCACGGGCTGGCCGGTGTGGAAGGCCAGGCGCTCCGCCATCAGGTGGCGCTTGCGGGCGAACTCATCGGCGTGGAGCACGATGTCGCTCGCAACCCCCTGGAGCGCGCCGTGGGGCTGGTGCATGAGGATGCTGGCGTGGCGCAGGGCGTACCGCCGGCCCGGCGCCCCGGCGCACATGAGGAACTGGGCCATGGAGGCGGCCAGCCCGAGGGCGACAGTGGCCACCTCGCAGCCGAGGAGGCGCATGGTGTCGTAGATGGCGAAGCCGGCGTCGACCGACCCGCCCGGCGAGTTGATGTACAGGGTGATGGCGGCATCGGGATCGTCGGCCTCGAGTACGAGGAGCTGGGCGCACACGTGCTGGGCCAGGCGGTCGTCGATCTCGCCGCCCAGCATGACGATGCGGGCCTCGAGGAGACGCCGGCCCACCAGCTCGAGGGGCGGGCGGACCTCGGTGGGAATCGGGGTCGGGGTCGGGTTCTCGGACATCACGCCTCCTGTACAATGCAACTCTGTGGTTGCACATCTTAGCGGATGTGCAACTGATTGGTTGCGCGAGTTGCCAGCGCAGCGCCTCGAGGAATGGAGTGTGGGTTGGACCGGGTGGAACGCAACGTGGTGGTGCCGGCGACGGTGGATGTGGTGTGGCGGGCCCTCGTCGACGACGGCCACCTGGCCGCCTGGTTCGGTGACGACACCGAGATCGACCCCTTCCCCGGCGGCCAGTTGGTCGTCACCGAGGACGGGCGCCGGCGCCGGGCCGTCATCGTCGACATCGAGGCCGGCCGCCGGCTCGCCTTCCGCTGGCTGCCCGAGACCGGGCGCCTGGGCTTCCTCTGGGGCCCCGATGACGTGCCCGCCGGCACCTCCGGCGAGGTCGAGGTCACCTTGACCGAGCTGTCGGGCCGGACCCTCGTCCAGGTGGTGGAGACCGCTCCCGCCCGCCTCCCGGCCGCCCTGGCCCGAGCCTGACCGCGATGACTCCCAAGCACGATGCCGAGGCCGTCTTCGAGGCGCTGGCCGATGCCACCCGCCGGCAGGTCGTGAGGCACCTGGCCGAAGGCGGCCCGGCCACCGCCACCGAGCTGGCCGGCTCCCTGCCCGTCACGCGCCAGGCGGTGGCCAAGCACCTCGCCCTCCTGGCCGAGGCGGGACTCGTCACCTCGGATCGCCAGGGCCGGGAGCTGCGCTACCAGCTCACGCCCGAACCGTTGGCCGAGGCCGTGTCGTGGATGGCGTCGGTGGGCAGCCAGTGGGACGACCGGCTCCAGGCGCTGTCGAGCTACCTGGAGACCGGAACCCCACGCCCCAAGCGCCGCCGGGCCGGCTTCTGATTCAGGCGCCGGCCAGGACGAGCGCCATGGGGATGACAACCCAGGCCAGGGCGACGACCGCCAGCCAGGTCAGGTACACGACCTCGCCGACGCTCCAGTCGGCCACCGCGTCTTCGTGCATCTCGACCTCCCGTGTTCGTGGCCCGGCACCGGTGTCGGGCGCTCGCCGAGACCATAAAGACGGGGTGCGACAGAAACTCCTGGGCCGATTGACAGGTCGGGAGGCCGGGAGGAGGCTGACGCCGCCTCATCAGTACGGCCCAAGGGAGGGCGAGATGTCAGACCAGTGGAACGCGATGAACCCGGCCGCCAAAGAGACCCTGCTCGGACTTGTCCGCCGTGAGGCCGAGGACTTCCTGTCCCTGGCCGAGGAGTCGGGCCGGTGGGAAGCCTCCACCGCCTGCAGCAACTGGCAGGTCCGCGATGTCGTGGGCCACATGATCGACGCCACCGAGGGCTACTTCCCCGGCTTCGAGCTGGCCCGGGCCAACCAGGAGGCCACGGACCAGCCCATCGGCCTGAAGCCCATGGCCGAACGCCTCGACGAACGGGCCCGGTCCCACCGCAGCGCGTCCAAAGACGAGGTTCTGAGCCGTCTCCGTTCCAACCTGGACCAGGCCATGGGCATCTACGAAGGCCTTTCCGCGGACGACTGGATGGGCCTCACCGTCTTCCACCCGTACGCCGGCCCCCTCCCCGCCGCCTTCTATCCCTGGTTCCAGCTGGTCGACTACGGGATCCACAGCTGGGACATCCGTGAGCACCGGGGTGAGGCCCACGGCCTGGCCGGCGACACGGCCGACATGCTCGCTCCCCTGGGGCTGATCGTGTGGCAGATCACGGCCGACACCGACAACCTCGCCGAGCCCTTCGCGGTCGGCATCAACAACACGTCCGGGGCCAACGCCGGCACCTTCCGCATGAACGTGTCCAAGGAGGGCCTGGCCTACGAGCCCGGTCCGGTGGACGACCTCGACGCCGTGCTGGAGTTCGACCCCGCCACCCTGGTGCTGAGCTCCTACGGCCGCCTCCGCGGCGGGACGACCCGGGGCGACACCGACCTGGCCAACCGCTTCCGGGCCCTCTTCTTCAAGCTCTAACGACTTCCAGCGGACAAGGGAACGCGGATCACTGACGACGAGTGTGCTGCGGCTCCGCGCGTCACTCGGCCTCCGCGATCCGAAGCGTCAGACGGTGGCGGGGGAGCGCCACGAGCAGCGCGGGGTGAATCTCGGGAATGCGTTCCTCGGAACACCCGCTCAGGTAGGGGCTTCGATCGGAATCAGCGGGGTCTCGTTCGAATATCGCCCAGAGCTGCTGGTCGAAACCGTGACGTGATCGATATGCGATACCGGCGGGGACGGCTCCGCCGGTGCAGCGAGCGTCGACATAGAGGAACCGGGAGATCTTCTGTGTGAAGGCCCGTGGCTCAGCCACCGTTATCCCCGAAGCATCGAAGTCGGCGAGTCCGTAGTGAATCGCCATCCCAAGGAAACGTGGACGCAACGCGGAGATGGTGGTGCTGTCCAGTACGGCGACGAATGCTCCGGTGAGGCGAGCGGACCCCAACCTTCGGTGTTCAAGCCAACTTCGTTCGAGCGTGCCGGGTGCCACCGTCGGATACGCCTCATCCTCGGGGTCCGGCGCGATGTCGTCGAAGTCTGAGCCGAGCCCTGCATCGGCCCGGAACTGTGCCAGGACTTCGAGGAAGCAGGCTTCCGGCGTCGAGCCGGCGTACAGCACCCGGTAGATGTCTTCCGGATCGTCCCACCGTCCGGTGAAAGGCCCATACTCCCAGGGCACCCAGACCCACGGGTCCGGTTCATATCCAACCCTGAACACGGAGTCCTCCGGCGTCGCGGCGGGTAGCTCCACTTTCACCAGGTTCTACCCCACGGCGGCGAATGCTCTGGCTGCAGCCAGCACGTCGGGCCCGACCTCGTCGACCACCCCGTCCCGCAACAGCCGTGCCGGTGAGCGATCACCAAGCTTTGGGTTGAGGCCCTGGAACCAGGCTTGGGCGACCTGATCGCTGTCCCGGGTAGTAATCAAATAGAGGGCTCGATAGGCAAGTCGGAGTCGCTCGAGCGCGTCTCCATTGCGGATGTCCCGGGAGCCGGCGGCCCACTCGTGGACGGCGCGTGTCTCTTTCACCCCCGCGATGAGCGCGACCAGCCGCACGCCCAGTCGCCGCCGCAGCTCGTCGACGAGCTCCTCGGGCTTCAGGCGTGTAACCGTTTCGTATGCCGCAAGGTCAGGCTTGGCTGGTGAAGACTTGACCATGGTTGCCTCCTACGAACGACATTGTTCTACCTTTCGACTCCCATGGTCAATCCCCTGCTGAAACACAGTCGAATCCCAGGAGATCCCGAACCGGGTGATTCTCCACGAATGCGGTACGAGATCGGTCACGCCCCCGCCGTCGGGTGCGGGCACTCCCCCGCCGTCGCTGGTGGGCCGCGACAGCGAGTTGGAGACGGCGCAGGTCGCGCTGGCCCGCATGCGGACGGGGCGTTCGGCGCAGCATCTCCTGGTCCACGGCTGCGGGGGGTCGGCAAGACGGTGCTGCTGCGGGCGGTGTCCGGTCTTGCCGAACATGCCTCGTACCACGTCATGCATGTGAAATGTGACCCCTCGGGGCGACGCGGTCACGGCCCTGATCCGCCAGAGCCGACGGATCCTCGACGACGCCCAGGCGCACGCCAAGGTTCGGCGGGCGGCCGGTTCGGTGGCGGAGAACCTGTCCCCGCGGAGTGCTATGAGACGATCGGACGGAAATCCGTCGAGTTTCGCCTCGAACTGATCAACGTAGCGAGTGGCCAGCCGGGGTGGGGCTCCTGACCGGCGGAGCGTTACCAAGTTCCTAACCAGCACTGGGTCCACCAGCTTCCGGGTCGGCAGAATGTTCAACCGGGCTGGGTTCGGTCGGTTCGAACCCCTCCAGATAGTGGCGAAATCCGAGCGCGACGGGCGCGTACCCGATTGACGCGTAGAACGCGTGCGCGTCATGGCGATGCTTGAGCGTGAGGAGCTGGACCATGTAGCAACCCGCGGCTTGGGTGTGGGCCTCGATCTCTCCGAACAGGGCGCGGCCGATCCCCTGTTGCCGCCAGGCCTCGTCGACCACCACGTTCTCGACGACCGCCCAGGGCCGTCCCCCGTGGGTCAGGTTGGCGACGACCAGCACGTCTGCGGTACCGACGACCTCGTCGTCGATGGTGGCCATCAGCAGCGCCCGGTGCGGGTCACCCAGGACGACGTCGATGACCTGTTCCACGACACCCGGGTCGGGTGGGTAGGTGGGATGGAGCTGCACCAGCAGGCGCACCAAGGCCTCGCCGTCCGACCGAACGGCACGTCGGATCCCCAGCCGGCTCTGCAGGCCGGCGCTGATCTCATCCCCCGGAGCCGGCACGTAGACCAGTTGAGCCGCAACCCGGACGGAGGCGCAACCGGATGGCTCCTCAGGGCCGGCGGGCGGCGAGGAACACGACGATGGGCCGGAAGGGCTCCATGATCGGGGCGATGGCGTCCGCCGCCCGGCGGCGGATCTCGTCGGCCCGCTCGGGGCCGATCCCGTCGAGCCAGGCGGCGAACTGGGCCTGGCCGAAGCGGTACCGGACGAGGCGGTCGGGCTCGGTGATCCCGACGTCCACCGGCCGCTCCTCGACCACCACGTCGACCAGCTCCCTACCGGCGGCCACGGCTTCCATGGCTTCGGCCGTACCGAGCAGCGGCGCGCTGACGTACTTCAGCCCGCGGTACCAGTCCGGCACCTGCCAGCCGGCCTCGGCGGCCACCTCGTCGATACGGTCCCGGACCTCGCTCTGGCTGGCGTTGCTGTAGACGTTGACCAGGATGGCTCCGCCGGGCCGCGTGACCCGGCGGAGCTCGGCCAGGCCGGCGGCGGGGTCGGGGAGATGGTTGAGGACGAAGGCGGCCACCGTGTCGTCGACGGCGGCCGCGGCCAGGGGGAGGAAGCGGATGTCGGCCACCGCGCAGGGCGGGCGGGCCTTCGCCTCCCACGCCAGCATGTCGGCCGAGAGGTCGGTGGCCACCACCCGGGCGCCGGCGTCGGCCAGGGCG
>JBOGFO010000437.1:0-5009 GCA_050743445.1 Acidimicrobiia bacterium | reverse complement strand
CTCGACGGGCTCGACGGGCCGGTGGCCGAGTCGGCCCGCCGGGGCGAGGCGACCACCGCCTGGGTCACCCTGGTGGAGGACCCCCGGGGCGGAAGATTCCGGGTCAGGGCCGTGGGCAGGATGGACGGCGCCCTGGTGGCCGTCTCGGCCACCGGCGACCTGGCCGGGCGGCTCCGGCTCCTCGCCGCCGGCGAATCAGCCCTGCTCTCCGGCGACCTCCGCCCGCTGGACGGGCCGGAACGACGGCTGCGATGGCGCCACGTCGCCGCCGCCTTCGACGCCGACGACATGGAGGCCGTGCGACATCCCCGATCTCCGGCGCTCAGGCTGGCCAACCAGGTTCGCGGCGCCGTCCTGGCCGGCGGCGAGCACATCCCCGACCCTGATCGGGCGCTGGTGGCGGGGCTGCTGGTGGGCGACGACCGGGACCTGCCCCCCGGGGTCGCCGCCGACTTCCGGGCCTCGGGCCTCTCCCACCTGCTGGCCGTCTCCGGCGCCAACGTGGCCATCGTCCTCTCCGCCGCCGGCGCGCTGCTGCGCCGGCTCGGTATCACCGGCCGCTTCGCCGGCGGGCTGGCCGTGGTAGCACTGTTCGCCGCCGTCACCCGCTTCGAACCTTCCGTGCTGCGGGCTTCGGCCATGGCCGCCCTGGCGTTGGCGTCGGTGTTCGCCGGCCGGCCGGTACCGGCCGGGCGTCTCCTGGCGCTCGCCGTCACCCTCCTGGTGCTCGCCGACCCGTTCCTGGTGCACTCCCTCGGGTTCCGCCTGTCCTGCGCGGCGAGCGCCGGCATCATCGCCCTGCGGGCCGCCATCTTCGCCCGGCTCCGGGGGCCCCGCTGGGCCCGGGAGGCCCTGGCCACCACGGCGGCCGCCCAGGTGGGTGTGGCGCCCGTCGCCCTCGGGGCCTTCGGAGCGACACCGCTGGTGGCCCTACCTGCCAATGTCCTGGCCGGACCGGCAGCGGCGGCCGTGACCGTGTACGGCATGGCCGCTGGTATCGCCGGAGGTGTCGTCGACCGGGTCGGCGTCGCCGCCGAGCCGCTGCAGGCCCCGGCGGCTCTCCTCGCTGCCTACCTTCGCACCGTCGCCTCGGTGGCCGCCGGCCTACCGGTGCCGACGCTGGGACGCCACGCGGCCGTCGCCGCCGGTGTGGCGGCGGCCACGGTGGGGGGGTGGCGGGTCAGACGGCGACGGGCTGCGGCTCGGGCTCGAGACCCAGGACCCGATCGAGCGACGCCCGGCCGGGACCGAGCAGCAGCAACGTGAGGGCGGCGGCGGCGATGTACAGGTCGATCTCGAAGCCGGGTCCCTCGGTACCGACGAGGCCGGCCTGGGACTTGACCACGAAGGGGATCATCAGGAACTGGACGGCCACGAACACTGCGATCAGTCGGGTCAGGAGCCCGAGGGTCAGCAGGGACCCTCCGACCAGTTCGAGGCCGATGACGAAGTAGCCGACGAACTCGGGGAGGCTCACCCCGAAGACCTGCAGGGTGCCGACCATGTCGGCGAAACCACCCGCGTCCCCGTCGAGCTTCTGCCAGCCGTGGTAGGCCAGGGCGGGGCCGAAGGCGGCCCTGATCACGAGGGCGCTGATGTCGTGGGCGTGGGGGATCGGGGGGATGGGCAGCAGGCCGGGACGGACCACGTTCTGTCCTCCTCTGTCAGGTGCCCCCAAACCTAGAGGCGCGGGTACCCGAAGCGGTACGCGCCCACTCGGTAGCTTTGCGGTCGTGGCGGAAGTCCATCTGATCCTCGGCGACGATCCGGTGCTGCGGGGCGAAGCGCTCCGGAGGCTGCTCGACGAGGTGCTGGCCGGCGACGACCCCACCCTGGCGCTGGAGGAGTTCACTGCCGGCAAGGCCGCCGGGGGCGACGGGGACGATGCCGGCGGAGACCCCCGGGCCGGCCTCGCCGGCGCCCTCAACGCCGCTGCCACCCCCCCGTTCGGCACCCGGCAGCGGATCGTCGTCCTCCGCGAAGTCGGGGCTCTCGGGGCCGGCGACGTGGACATGATCGGCGCGCTCCTGACCACCGGGTCGGGGGACACCCCCGGGCCCCCGGGCGGGTCGGGGGACACCCCCGGGCCCCCGGGCTCCGGGGACGAGCCCTTCAAGACGCGCTTCCCGGCCGACTTCATCTGCGAGGCCATCGACCAGACCCGGGGCTGGTTCTACTCGCTGCTGGCCGTCAACACGCTGGTGTTCGACTCGACGCCCTACCGAAACGTGGTCTGCCTGGCCCACGTCGTCGATGTCGACGGCCAGAAGATGTCGAAGTCGCGGGGCAACACCCTCGACCCCTGGGAGATCCTGCGCCGGAAGGGCGCCGACGCCCTGCGCTGGTACTTCTTCTCCGCCGGCAGCCCCTGGACGAACCGCCGCATCTACGAGGCGGGCATCGACGAGTCGATCCGCAAGTTCCTCCTCACCCTGTGGAACACGCTGTCGTTCTTCGTCACCTACGCCAACCTCCCGACGTCCCCGGGGGACACCCCCGATCCCCCGGGCGCCTTCACGGCACCGCCTTCGGGGCACGTCACCCCGCCCTCGGGGCACGTGCTCGACCGGTGGATCCGCTCGCGCCTGGCCGGCACCACCGAGGCGATCACGGCCGCCCTCGAGGACTACGACACGCTCGGGGCGGCGGGTGCGCTGGAGGGCTTCGTCGACGACCTCTCCAACTGGTACGTGCGCCGCTCCCGGCCCCGGTTCTGGAAGGCCAGGGACGAAGCCGCCTTCGCCACCCTCCACCACTGCCTGACCACGGTGTCGCGCCTGCTCGCTCCCTTCTGCCCGTTCGTGACCGACGAGATCCACCGCATCCTGGCCGGCCCCGGTGCCGAGGAGTCGGTGCACCTGGAGGACTGGCCCACCGTCACGCCGGGCACCGTCGATGCCACCCTCGAGACGGAGATGGCCCTGGCCCGGCGGCTGGTGGCTCTGGGCCGGGCGGCCCGGGGTGAAGCCCGCATGAAGGTGCGCCAGCCCCTGCGCCGGGCGTTCATCCTCGTCCCGTCAGGCGGGAGCCTGTCCGACGAGGTCAAGGCCCAGGTGTCGGAGGAGCTCAACGTCAAGGAGCTCGAGGTGGTGAGCAGCCTGGAGGGGCTCATCCGCTACTCGGTCGTCCCCAACTTCCGGGCCCTCGGCCCCCGGCTCGGGCCCCGCCTACCGGCGGTCAAGGCCGCCCTGGCCGGCGCGGACGGCGCCGAGGTCAGCCGGGCCCTGGACGAGGCGGGCCACTACGTGGTCGACGTCGACGGCGAGGCGGTCGAGCTCGGGCCCGGCGACATCGAGGTCCGGGCCACGGAGCACGAGGAGCTGGCCCTGGTCCAGGACGGTCCCTACGCCGTGGCCCTCGACCTCGCGCTCGACGACGACCTCCGCCTCGAAGGCCTGGCCCGGGAGCTGGCCCGCGCCCTCAACGACCACCGCAAGGCCAGCGGTCTGGAGATCGCCGAGCGCATCACCGTCGCCCTCTCCGCCACCGGCCCCGTGGCCCAGGCGGCCCAGCGCCACGGCGGCTGGATCGCCGGTGAGGTCCTGGCCGTCGGCTGGACGGTCGAAGAGGGTGGCGAGCTGGCCGGAACGACTCTCGACGTCGACGGGTCCCGCGTCGAGGTGGCCGTGGAGCGGGCCTGAACTAGCCGGCGCGGTTCATGGCGGACTCGATGCGGGACAGCACGCCCGCCCGGGCCTTGTGCCGCTTCTCGTAGGTGCGCACCGCCTTCAGCTCCTCCACCGAGAGGTTCGGGACCTGGGCCGTGATCTGGCCCACCGTCAGGTTGTCGTAGTCGGCGATGGGCAGGGCCAGCGCCGCCTTGGACGGCCCCTTGGACCGTGATGCCGTCTTGGCCGCCGGGGCGGGGGCACCGGTCTCGCGGGCCAGCAGCACATCGATGCGGGACAGGACGCTGGTGCGGGCCTTCGTCGCCGCCTCTTCCTCCCGGACCATCTTCAGGTCCTCGGCGTCGAGCCCGGAGAGGAGCGGCAGGATGTCGTTGGCCCGCAGCTCGTCATAGCGGTCGATCGGGAAGTCCCTGATGACCTCGATGTCGTCGTAGCCGCCGTCGTCGTAGCCGCCGTCGAGCGGGAAGTCGGACGCCGACCAGTCGGACTCCCCGGCCCACTCGGGCTGAGGATCGCCCCAGGCCGGCGAGATCTCGTCTTCCGCTACGACTTCGGGCTCGTCCTCGACCTCGTCCACCATCTCGTCGGCGGTGGGACCCCATTCACCGGCCTCCGCCTCCAGCAGGGCGTCCACGCGAGCCAGGACCCAGGGATGGGCCCGGCCCGACGCCTCCCGCTGGCGGACCATCTCCAGTTCGGCGGGCTCCAGGTCGCCGAGCAACGGCAGGACCTCGACCACCTCGAGCCGGTCGTAGTTGGGAATGGGGAAGGCCCGCCCGGCGAAGCGGCCCGCCTCTGCAGGCCTGGGCTCTGCAGGCCTGGGCTCGGCGGGGCGGGTCTCGGCGGGGCGGGTCTCGGCCGCAGCCGGAGCCACGCTGACCTCGGGGGCCGCGTCGGGGATCATCTCGTAGTCGGGGGACACCGTGTCGATGGCCGGCCCGACGGGCTCGGTTTCCAGGCCCGGGCGCGGCCGGCTGCGGAGCACGGCGATCACCAGCATGAGACCGGCGAGGGCCGAACACCCGATGGACACGAAGATGAGAGGGAGATCCTTGGTGAGGAAGAGGCCCGACAGCAGGAAGATCGTGGCCACGATCACCAACAGGAAGCTCACCAGGAGCACTGGCCCACCGTCCTAGAACACGCCGTTGACGCCGGGGAATCGTAGCCGTGAGGCCGGCACCCGCACGCCGTCAGGGACGGCGACGGGCAGCGGGACCCGGTCGCCCGTTCTCGACGACCTCGTCCTCGATGACAAGCAGGGCCTCGGTGGGCGGGCCTCCGTCGGACTCCGCGCCGTTGCCGTTCCCCTTGCCCTGCCCGGCCAGGGGAACGTCGCCGGCGGGCATGGCGGCGCTCTCCACCAACGGGTGCTCCTCC
>JBOGFO010000436.1:0-2339 GCA_050743445.1 Acidimicrobiia bacterium | reverse complement strand
TTGCATCCCTTCGTGCAGACAAGTTCGGCTACCTCGATGCATCCTCTTGGGTAACTGGGCTGTTGAGACCGTCGGGTGGGCCATCTCGACGGGATGAGGGTGGTCAAAGGAGCGACGGGCACCGTTGGTGGTCGTAGGAGAACGGCGCCCGTCGTTTCAGCCCGGGTAAACCCCGGCGCTTCAGCCCAGGTAGAGCTCCGAGTGCACCTCGTCGATCGTGACCGGGACGTCAGCCGTGCGGGGGTGATCCACCGGCACTCCGGCGTCCAGTTTCGGGGCGACCGCGGCGTCGATCCGGGCCGCGGCCGCCTCGAGGAAGCCTTGGATGGAGCGGCGAGCGACCCGGTGGCCCAACAATCGGTCGCCGAATGCGCCCACCGCTCCGAAGGGCACGGAGTACCGGCCGGACAGGCGCAGCCGGGAACCGTTTCCGTCCGGGTGAACTTCGAGGTCGCCTCCGAAGGCGGGGAAGGCTCCCTGGTGGTCGCGAGCACGCCAGGAGAGGCCGAAGCGGCGCACGGCGCCTTTGTCCGGGCGTCGGCCGAAGACGACGTCCACCTCGTGCACCAGGCTGGTTCCGCCGCCCAGGTCCACGGCTATCTCGGCGACGAAAACCCCCCGGCCGTCGGACGGCATACCGGTCAGGACGCCGGCCGGGTCGCGGGAGAGGATCTGGATGACGCGCTCCGGGCTGGCTTCGACCTGGACGATTCCTTCGAGCGCTCTGTCCATGGGGTGTCCTCCCTGACCCGGGAACGCGATGCTCGGAACTCTAACAGCAGTAAATGTTTCTCAAAGAACTGCTCGAAGCGGTTCCCTGACGTCGACCGAGCCGAGCGGTGTCAGCGACTCAGGGCGGCGAGGCCGCCGACGAGGGTTCCGTAGGCCACGTGGGCGACAAGGCTCACCAGGGGTGACCCCGGGCCGTAGTTGAGCATCAGGAACCCCGGGGGTTCGAGGAGCGTCTTGGTGTCGATGCTGCTGAGGGCGGTTCCCATCCGGGGGTGGACCACGGGGAGGAGGACGTTGACCAGGGCGCTCCCGGAGAACAGGCCGTGGATCAGGCCGAGGGCGGCGCCGAGCAGCCACCCGGCGCGGTCCAGGGAGCGGAAGACGGCGTAGTAACCGAGGGCGAAGAGGAGCCCGAAGAAGAAGTGGAACAGGTAGCCGAGCGCTTTGGCCCGGAGGCGGTCGGACGTGACCATGGTCCCGAGCAGGAAGGGCAGGTCGAGGCGGGTCAGCCGGAGCTCGCTGGCGGCCCGGAGCACGGTGGTGAGGACGACGGTGCCGATGAGCCCTCCGGCCAGCGTCCCCCACAGGAGACTCACCGTCGCATCTCCTCGCCGACGGCCACCGCCGCGTTCACCAGGGCCAGGTGGGTGAGTCCCTGGGGGAAGTTGCCCAGGAACTCGCCCGTGTCGGGGTCGATCTCCTCGGCGTAGAGGCCCACGTCGTTGGCCAGGCCCAGCAGTTCCTCCATGAGGCCGGCCGCGTCGTCGCTCTGGCCGGAGCGGGCCAGGGCGTCCACCAACCAGAAGGAACAGGTGAGGAAGGCGCCCTCCCCGCCGGGCAGGCCGTCCTGGCCCGAGTACCGATAGAGGAAGGGGCCACGGCCCAGCTCCCGGCGGATGGCGGCGATCGTGCCCCGAGCCCGATGCCCTCGGGGATCGACGAAGCCGAAGAGGATGCCGAGCAGCAGGCTGGCGTCGAGCTCGTCGCCGCCGGCGGAACGCACGTAGCTGCCCTTGGCCTCCGACCAGCACCGCTCGTCGACGAAGGCCCGCACCGCCACCGCTTCCGCCTGCCAGCGCCGGGCGTGGTCGTTGGGGATCTGGCCCGCCTCGGCCAGCCGCAGGGCCCGGTCGAGGGCGACCCAGCACATCATCTTCGACTGGGTGAAATGGACCGGCTCGCTGCGCACCTCCCAGATGCCCGAGTCGGGCCGGGGCCAGAGGTCGCACACCAGGTCGGCGGTGGCGACGAGGCGGCGGCCGATGTCGCCGTCGATCTCGCGGCCCGACCGGGCGTAGAGCCACGCCGTCTGGAAGACGTCGCCGTACACGTCGAGCTGGAGCTGGTCGACGGCGGCGTTGCCGACCCGCACCGGCGCCGACCCGTGGTAGCCCTCGAAGCGGAGCGTCCGCTCGGTGGCGCTCGCCCCGCCGTTGAGCCGGTAGAGCACCTGCAGACGGGGCTGGGTGAGCTGGGAGGCCTGCATCAGCCACCAGAAGAAGGCGTCGACCTCGGCCCAGAAGCCCAGGTCGACCAGGGCGTTGAGGATCAAGGCCGAGTCGCGGACCCAGCAGAAGCGGTAGTCCCAGTTGCGCAACCGCCGATCC
>JBOGFO010000435.1:0-2845 GCA_050743445.1 Acidimicrobiia bacterium | reverse complement strand
AGCGGGGCGGGATCGTGGTCGACGAGGCCCTGCGCACTTCCGACCCGGACATCTGGGCGCTGGGCGAGTGTGCCCTGGTGGGCGGGCGCATCTACGGGCTGGTGGCACCGGGTTATGAGATGGCCCGGGTCCTGGCCGACCGCCTGTGCGGTGGGGATTCCACCTTCACCGGGGCGGACATGTCCACCAAGCTGAAGCTGCTGGGGGTCGACGTGGCCAGCTTCGGCGACGCCCACGGCGCCGCCGAGGGCTCCCAGTCAGTGGTCCTGACCGACCCCATCGCCGGCGTCTACAAGAAGCTGGTGGTGGTCGACGGGCGGATCACCGGCGGGATGCTCGTGGGCGATGCCGCCCTCTACGGGACACTGGCGGCCATGGCCCGGGGCGACATGCCCACCCCGGAGCAGCCCGGGCTCCTGATCGCCGGCGACGGCGCCGGCACCGTCGGCGTGGAGGGACTCGGCGGGGCCGCCACCGTCTGCTCCTGCAACAACGTGTCCAAGGACGCGATCGTCGCCGCCATCCACGATGGGACGACCGATATCCCGGGACTCAAGGGGTGCACCCGGGCGGGGACGGGCTGCGGGGGTTGCGTGCCGCTGGTCACCGAGATCCTGAAGGCCGAGCTGAAGAAGGCCGGCGTGGTGGTGAGCAACCACCTGTGCGAGCACTTCGCCTACACCCGCCAGGAGCTGATGGACATCGTCGTCGTCGGGCGGATCACGAGCTTCTACGAGCTCCTGGCCTCCCACGGCACCGGCCGGGGCTGCGAGATCTGCAAGCCGGCGGTGGCCAGCATCATCGCCTCGCTCTCCCTGGCCGGCCACATCCTCGACGGCGAGGGGGCGGCGCTGCAGGACACCAACGACCATTTCCTGGCCAACCTGCAGCGGAACGGGACCTACTCGGTGGTGCCCCGGGTGCCCGGGGGCGAGATCACCCCGGATCAGCTCATCGCCCTGGGCGAGGTGGCCAAGGAGTTCGGCCTCTACACCAAGATCACCGGCGCCCAGCGCATCGACCTGTTCGGGGCGAGGGTGGAGGACCTCCCCGGCATCTGGCGCCGGGTGGTCGACGCCGGCATGGAGTCCGGTCATGCCTACGGGAAGGCGCTGCGCACGGTGAAGTCGTGCGTGGGCACCACCTGGTGCCGCTTCGGGGTGCAGGACTCGACCACGATGGCCATCCGGATCGAGCTCCGGTACCGGGGGCTGCGGGCGCCGCACAAGGTGAAGTGCGCGGTGTCGGGCTGCGTGCGGGAGTGCGCCGAGGCCCAGGGCAAGGACATCGGCGTCATCGCCACCGAAGCGGGCTGGAACCTCTTCGTCGGTGGCAACGGCGGGATGCGGCCCCAGCACGCCGTCCTCCTCGCCTCCGACCTCGACGACGAGACCCTCATCCGCTACATCGACCGGTTCTTCATGTTCTACGTCCGCACCGCCGACCGCCTGGAGCGCACCGCCACCTGGCTCAACAAGCTGGGGGGCGGCATCGACTACCTGCGGCGGGTGATCATCGAAGACGCCCTCGGCATCTGCGCCGAGCTGGACGCGGACATGGCCCGCCACGTCGACACCTACGAGTGCGAGTGGAAGGCCACCATCGAGGACCCGGTGCGCATGGCCCGCTTCCGGCCCTTCGTGAACGCCGACGAGCCCGACCCCAGCGTCGTGTTCGTGGAGGAGCGGGGCCAGCCCCGGCCCGCCACCGCCCGCGAACGCGAGCAGGGCCTCGGAGTCCCCGTGCTCATCCGGGGGCGGAACCGATGACCGCGGTAGGCACCCAGGTGTGGGTCGACGTGTGCGCCTTCGACGATCTGATGCCCGACCGGGGCGTGTGCGCCCTGGTCGAGGGTGAGCAGGTGGCGATCTTCCGGGTCGCACCCACCGACGAGCTCTACGCCCTCTCCAACGACGACCCCTTCAGCGGCGTCCCCGTGCTCTCCCGGGGGATCGTGGGCTCGAAGGGCGACATCCCCAAGGTGTCATCGCCCATCTACAAGCAGAGCTTCGACCTGCGCACCGGGACCTGCCTGGACAAGCCCGAGGTCTCGGTGCCGACGTGGAGCATCCGTCGCCGCCACGACCGGGTGGAGGTCGCCCGGCCTTGACCCTGCTGGATCTGATCGAAGAGTGCCTGGCCGACCAGGCCGACCTCACGGCGGTGGAGCGCTTCGCCGGCCGGCACGACGCCGGCCTGCTTCCCGAAGCCGGGCGGTGGCAGGACCTCCTGCCCGCCACCGCGCCCGGCCCGGGCCAGCAGTACGGCTTCGAGGTCGACCTCGACTCCTGCACCGGGTGCAAGGCCTGCGTCACCGCCTGCCGGAGCCTCAACGGCCTCGACGAGGACGAGTCCTGGCGCACCGTCGGGGTGCTCCACGGCGGGTCCGCCCCCAGCTCGCACCTCCAGACGGTGACGACCGCCTGCCATCACTGCGTGGAACCGGCCTGCCTGGCCGGCTGCCCCGTCGACGCCTACGAGAAGCACCCGGTGACGGGGATCGTCCGCCATCTCGACGACCAGTGCATCGGCTGCGGCTACTGCATCTTCACCTGCCCCTACGACGTGCCCCGCATGAATCCCGCCCGGGGGATCGTCCGCAAGTGCGACCTGTGCTCGGGTCGCCTGGCCGCCGGGGAGGCACCGGCCTGCGCCCAGGCCTGCCCCAACGGGGCCATCCGGGTGGCGGTGGTCGACGTGGACAAGGCCCGGGCGAGGGCGTCGGCCGGGGGCCGGCTCGTGCCCGGGGCGCCGTTGTCGGCCCTCACGGTGCCCACCACCCGGTACCTCTCGGGACGGCGCCTCCCGGCCGACATGGTGCCCGCCGGCGGCTTCGCCCTGCGCC
>JBOGFO010000434.1:0-7338 GCA_050743445.1 Acidimicrobiia bacterium | reverse complement strand
CGTAGGTCACGGCCTCATCGGGCCGGGCGAAACCGATCTTGGTCTTGCGCAGGTCGGCCGTGCCCAGGTTCGAGGTCAGGACGATCACGGTGTTCTTGAAGTCGACCGTACGGCCCTGAGCGTCGGTGAGGCGCCCGTCCCCCTCGAGGATCGACCGCTGGAGTCCAGGCGATGGTGTCCTGCGAGCTACCCGAAATGGGAGCGACGCCCAAACGGCACTCCAACCGCCAAAGACGTGGTGGTGTTCCCGGTCATGCCCAGCGGGTAGGTCCTCGACGAAGGCAAAGCGGTAGGAGGTGATGGGAGATGGCGTGGACGTACCCGGACGGGCGGTACTACTACGAGTGGCCGGGTGAGCCTTGGCCACCCCTGAGCCCGCACGACGCCCAGAGTCGGCCGTGATCCACCGCTTGGGGGAGAACCCGCAGACGAAGGACTGCGACATCTCGACGGCAAGCAGAATGCCGTCATCCTGGGCGGTGAGGTGCCCACTTGGGTGGCCAAGCGGGCGGCGGGCCGTGCGCCGATGGCTGGCATCGATCACGTTCGTCCTGGTGGCCGTGTCCGGTTTCGACGCCCAGGGGTCGCCACTGCCGCCGGGCGAGCCGGACGCCGCGGCGACGCGCCCTTACGGCCTCAAGGTGCCCGAGGGTTACGACGGCTCCCGGACTGTCCCCCTGGTCGTCCTTCTCCACAGCTACCGATCCAGCGGCTCGGCTCAGAACGCCTACTTCCGGCTGAGCGCTCAGGCTGACCGGGCCACGTTCCTTCTCGCCTATCCGGACGGCACCCGCGACCTGATGGGCAGCCGCTTTTGGAACGCCACCGACGGCTGCTGCAACTTCTACGGCAGCACGGTCGACGACGTCGCCTACCTCGACGCCGTCCTCGACGACGTCGCCCGCCGGTACCGGGTCGACGCCGCCCGGGTGTATCTCGTCGGCCACTCCAACGGTGGCTTCATGGCCCACCGGTATGCCTGCGCCCGGCCCGGTCGAGTGGCCGCCATCGTGACGCTGGCCGGTATGCAGTGGAAGGATCCCCGAAAATGCACGGCGCCCTCGCCGGTGTCGGTCCTCCATGTACACGGCCGAAACGACATGAGCATCGAGTACCACGGCGGCTCGACGGACCAGGGCCGCTATCCGGGAGCGGTGGAGACCGTGGCCACGTGGGCGGGAAGGAACGGCTGTGGCGGTGAGCTTGTCGCCACCGGCCGGCGCCTGGATCTCGACACCACCACCGCCGGCGAGGAGACGACCGTCGACCGCTACAGCGGCTGCCGCGGCGTCGACGTCGAACTCTGGACCATCGGAGATGGCCGCCACATCCCCGCCTTCAAGCACAGCTGGGCGCCGGCCATTTGGGAGTTCATGGCCGCCCACCCCAAAGCCTGAGTCGGATACCGGGCATTGTCTGGCGATGTCCGGGCCCCGGCCGGAGAGTGGCCGCGCTCCTCCGCATGGCCCGTCTGGACCAGGGCGGCGAGCCGGTACGCCGAGGATGTGATGTCTAAGGGCTCAGCCGGGCGGCCAGCCACTGGGCGTCGCGCACGGCGTTGCCCTCATAGTCGTTGTTGAAATAGGCGTAGACGTCGGCGCCGGCGGCCAGCCACTCCTCGAGGCGCTCGGCGGGGCGGCGGAGGCGCCGGCCGGTGTAGCGCCCCCAGTACTTGCGGTTGATGGCATCCGGCCCGTGGAAGCGGACGTAGGTCCAGTCGGTGGTCAGCTCGAAGGGATGATGTCCCTCGAGCATGTCGTGGATGCACAGGGCCGCTCCGTGGCGACCGAGGACCTCGAGGGTGTCGTCGTGGACCCACGACGGATCCCGCAGCTCGACTGCCCAGCGCAGGTCGCCGCCCAGGCGCCGGGCCTCGGTCAGGAACTCGTCGAGCCGCTCGGTGTTCCGCTTCCAGCGGGGCGGGAGCTGCACCAGCGTCGGGCCGAGCGCCGGGCCCAGCCGGCGGGCCCGGTCGAGGTGGTTGGGCAACCAGGAGGCGGAGTCGCGCAGCTTCATGCGGTGCGAACCGAACTGGCCGAGCTTGAGGGCGTACAGGAAGCCGGGCGGCGCCTGGGCCGCCCACGACTCCACGGCCGCCTCCGACGGCAGCCGGTAGAAGGTGGTGTTCAGCTCCACGGTGTCGAACAGGGTCGTGTAGTGGCGGAACCATTCCCGGGTCGGGATCTCGGCGGGATACACGACGCCGCGCCAGTCCCGGTAGAGCCACCCCGAGCAACCCACGCGGACGTGTCCCGTCCGGGTGGCCGTGGCCGTGGCGTCGGTCGCCGTCACACGCGGGTGGCCTCCGGGACGGTGACGCGGAACTCCACGTTCGCTTCGAGGGTCTCCAGTTCGAGCGCCTGCTGGAACCGGGCCAGCGCCTCCTGCTCGATGCGCGTCCGCAACCTCGGGAGGTTGCAGCCCTCGACGACCGCCACCCGCAGGTCGATCTCCGGCGCCTCTGGATCGCCGCTCACGCGGGCCGCCGCACCCGCGACACCGCGGTAGGTCTCGATGTCGTCGGCCAGTGCCTGGGCCGCCCCGGCCGGTCGCACCAGCGTTGTCCCGTCGTCGCCCCGGTGCGTCAGATCGACCCCCGGGGGCGTGGCCGCCCTCAGCTGGGCTCGCAGCCACCGCAGTCCGAGGAGCGCCAGGAGCAGGGACACGACGGCAGCCACGGGCCCGAACCAGCTCCCGTTGCGGACGACGGATCGGGACCACGTGTCCGACAGCAGGGACTCGGAAGCAGCGCCGTCACCAAATGCACCCCACCCCCGGGCGAGTCCGTAGGCGCCCGCCGCCAGGAGGAGCAGACCGAGGAGCGACAGCCCGGCGCGGTTGAGGCGGTCGGCGCCGGTGGACGGTCCGGTAACGGCTTGCCGGTTCACGGGCTCCTCCTCCGACTCACTTCTTGTGGGGGCGGACGCGCACGGTCACGTCGAGTTGATCATCGAGACCGAGCTCCTGCAGGCGGGCCCGGGTGGCTTCCTCCACCCGCGGTCGCACTTCATCTGGGGTGCGGAGGGAGGCGGCGACGATCCGGGCGCGATGACGGCGGATCCGGGCGCCCGCCGTGGCCACGCCGTTCTGGCCACCAGCCGTGCGGGCCAGGGTCTTCTCCAGGCTGCGGCGGGAGAGCCCAGCGCGGCTCGGGCCGGCTTCGAGCGGCAGGCTGCGCGGCCGGCCCCGCATCAGCTGCAGGACGATCAGGATCTCGCCGGCCAAGGTCAGGGCGAGGAACAGGGAGCGGGGCCCGGACGATTCCCACCGGCTGTTCCGGGCGCTCGCCAACCAGTCGTCGTAGGGCATCATCCACGGCCCGTGGCCGAGCGCGGCGACGGCGATCTCCACCGTCACCAGCAGTCCGCCGGCGGCCAATGCCAGTGCGGCCGCCACCGCCAACACCCGATTGGTGATCCTCATGACGTCACCTTCGCCTGGTGCCGCGGCCGCACGGGCAGGATCAGCTCGGGAACGGTGATGTTGACCTGCCGCACGGGGTGGCCCGTCAATGACCCGACCCGGTCGGCCACGTGTCGGCGTACCTGTTCGGCCACCTGGCGCACCGGCTCGGGATAGGCCACGTTGAACGTGAGGTCGAGGATCACGCTCTCGTCGTCCATCTCGGCCGAAGCCTCGGCCGGCGAACCGGCGACCCAGGGCAGGAACCGAGCCAGCCCCGTCCGCACTTCACCGTGGACGCCGGCAACCTCGGTCGCCGCCCGGGCCGCCAGGCGTTCGAACACCGCCGGGGCGATCGTGGTCCTCCCCAGCTCCGGCGTCACCGGCGTGGAGTCCTGCGGTTGGCGGGGGCGCCGACATATTCGGAGAGGTCGAGCTCGCCGTCGATCACCTTGGCGGTCAGGTATCCGAGGGTCCCCGTGAACGCGACGATGATCATCGCCCCGACACCCTCGAAAGCAAGGGCCAGGCCGAGAATCAACCCGACGAAGAGGCCCACGGTTGTCGTCTGCATCTGCTCCTCCAAAGAACTCAGCCGGTGTCCGGCAACAGAACCTCTGCTTCGTCCCCGGACTCGGGGACGTCGAGGTCGTCGACATGCACGGCGATCGGAAACCCGGCGGAGACGGGCGCCACCGCGGCGCGCACCTCGGCGGCCAGGTCCGGCACCCGGACCCCCCAACGGGCGACGACGTGAACCTGGATCTGGCCGCCGGCCAGCCGCACACCGGGGACACGCCGGCCGGGCAGGTAGGTCGCCACCTCTCCGACGGCACCGGGAAACAAACGGGCGACCGACCGGCACCCGGCCGCCCGTTCGGCCACCGCATCGACATCGACCGCGTCGAGAAGACCTGAGGCCCGGTCCATGGCGGACCGCTAGTTCTCGGTGGCGCGGTCGGTGTCGTCCTCGAGGTAGATGTCGTCGACCGAGATGTTCACCTCGGTGACGGACAATCCGGTCATGCCCTCGACACGCTGGATGACGTTGTTGCGGACCGAACGGGACACGTCGGGGATCGACACGCCGTACTCGACGACCAGATCCAGATCGATGCTCGCGTCCTTCTCTCCGACGGCCACGGCCACGCCCTGGGTCGGAGCCGGCGCGGTGCCGGCCACGATCTCCTTGATGGCTCCGAAGGCGCGGGCCGCCCCCGCACCCATCTCGTGCACGCCCGACACCTCCCGGGCGGCGATCCCGGCGATCTTCGCCACGACGGAGTCGGCCACCGACGTGTTGCCGTGGTCCGTCTGCAGCTCGCCGGTCTTGGCGCTGCTGCCGGTGCGCTCCTTCGTGGCCGTCGCCGTTCCTGTCTGTGCCATGTGCGATCCCCCTTCGTTGCCGTCCTGCCGAGCGGTTGAACCGCCCGGCTCCTACCCGCGGGAAGCCCGGCAAAACCTGGGATCCCTGACGGACCGGAAGGACTTCGACCGCGTACTCTGGAAGAAACGCGGCATACGCGGCATATGGGGGTTTCGTGGTGAAGCGCAGACTGGGGACGGCACGGCGCTGCGTCGGCCTGGCCGGCACGGCGGCCGGTGTGATGCTGATCGTCCTGGCCGGCTACGGCATCGCCGTCACCGGTGACGTCCGCACCGGCATGGTGTCGCTGTTCACCGCCCTACCGGGAGGGCTGCTGCTGGTGCTGGCCGGCCTGGACCGGCTCAGCCGGTCCCCCCGTCGGTCGTGCTCCACATGGGGAAACGTGTCCTTCGAGGAGTGGGTGGGAACGGCCCAGAGCCGGCGTCACGCGGCCAAGGCGGCCTTCAACTAACGGGACCGGGACTGCGGGCCCTCGAGGGCGATGCGGTCCGCCACCATGGCGAGGGCGTCGTGCAACGTCTCGATACGCTGCTCGAGGTCGAGCACGGCCACATACAACAGGTTGAGCTCGGCGTCGTTGATGCGGTCCACCGTGTCGACGATTGAGACTTCGAGGTCGTTGATCAGTTCCTGGAGTTCAGTGGGCATGCCTGCGATGTACCCGCCGCCCCGCCCCTTGTAACCACGCTGAGTGCTGCACTGACCACCCTTCGCAGGACAAATCTGCAGCTCAGCCGTCCGCCAGGTAGAACTGGCACTCGATGCCATCCGAGCGCCGCCGGATCCTGATCACCTTCAGCGGCCTCATGGCCGGCATGTTCCTGGCCGCCCTCGACCAGACGGTGGTGGCCACCGCCCTCCCCACCATCGCCGGTGAGCTGGGGGGCCTGGACAAGCTCTCCTGGGTGGTCACGTCCTATCTCCTCACCTCCACCGCCACCACCCCGCTGTACGGGAAGCTGTCCGACCTCTACGGCCGGCGTCCCCTGTACCAGGCGGCCATCGCCATCTTCCTGGCCGGTTCAGTGCTGTCCGGCGTGGCCCAGGACATGTCCCAGCTCATCGCCTTCCGGGCCATCCAGGGAGCGGGGGCCGGCGGGCTCATCTCCCTCGCCATCACGATCATCGCCGACATCGTCTCGCCCCGGGAACGGGGCCGCTACCAGGGCTACGTCGGAGCGGTGTTCGCCGTGTCCAGCGTGGTGGGACCGCTGGCCGGCGGGTTCTTCGTCGACCACGCCAGCTGGCGCTGGGCCTTCTTCGCCAACCTGCCCATCGGTGCCGCGGCCGTCGCCATCACCACGGTGACGCTGCGCATCCCCCGCTCCGGCCGCCGCCATGAGATCGACTACCTCGGGGCCGCCCTGATGGTGGCCGGCGTCAGCTGCGCCCTGCTGGTCACGGTGTGGGGAGGCACGGAGTACGCCTGGACGTCACCCACGATCGTCGTCCTCGGCACCGCAGCCGTCCTGCTCTCCGCCCTCTTCCTGGCCCAGGAGCGGCGCGCCCCCGAACCGATCCTGCCCCTACGCCTGTTCTCCGACCGCATCTTCGTGGTCGCCTCGGCCGGGGGCTTCCTCACCGCCATGGCCCTGTTCGCGGCGGTGGTGTTCATGCCCCTGTACCTCCAGATCGTCCAGGGGGTGAGCCCGACGACGTCGGGCCTGCTGCTCGCCCCGCTGGTGCTCGGCCTGATCCTCTCGTCGATCGCGGCCGGGCAGGTGATCACCCGGATCGGCCGCTACCGGTTCTTCCCCGTGACCGGCACCGCGCTCATGTCGGTGGGAATGGTGATGTGCTCCCGCCTCGACGCCGCCAGTGGCCACCTGGCCAGCTCCCAGGCCATGGCCGTGGTCGGGATCGGCGGGGGGATGGTCATGCCCGTCCTCGTCCTCGCCGCCCAGAACGCCGCCGACCAACGCGACCTCGGCACCTCCACCTCGGCCGTCGCCTTCTTCCGGTCGATGGGCAGCGCCTTCGGCGTGGCCCTCTTCGGCTCGGTGCTCAACAGCCGCCTCAACCTCCACCTCGCCCGTCTGGTGCCGTCCGGCTCGGACCTGGACGTGAAGACCCTGCAGGCCGCCCCCGAACAGGTCCAGGCGCTCCCGCCCCTCATCCGCCACGGGGTGGTGGAAGCCTTCGCCCGGTCCCTCGACACGGTGTTCACGCTGGCCGTTCCCGTGGCCGTGGCCGCCTTGGCCGTCGTGCTCTTCCTGCGCCAGCTGCCCCTACGCGACACCGTGCACGTGGACCTGTCCGGCGAGGGCACCCTCACCGGCACCGGCGTGGTCCCGGACGCGTAAAATCTCGACTCAGGACCATCGGGACCGCGACCGCCGCTGCTGGGAGGACCGGGACCATAAGAAGCACGGGGACCATGACCGGAATCGGGACGGCGACCGCGACTGCCGGCGGGACTGCTGGGACGGTGACCGGAACGGTCGCCGGGACCACGACGGCAAGGGACGTTGGGACAACAACCGGCACAACGGGGATGGGGATCGTGGCCGGGACCGGGACCGGGACCGGGACCGGGACCGGGACCGGGA